>JAGXSC010000071.1 GCA_018334075.1 Actinomycetota bacterium | reverse complement strand
CCCGCCGCTCGTGCCGCGCTAGCCAGCGGCCGCCGTCGGCTTGTGGCGATACTCCCCGGTCTTCGTGTCGCCGAGGTGGATGTCGAGGAGTTGCGCGGAATCGATCCGCAACTGTCGAGCTTGCAAAACATAAACACCGCCTACGATCTCGCCGAGGCACGCTCCGGTGCGTCATTCGGGCCGTCGGTTGGAGATGCGCCTGAACGTGCCTGCGTGCGTGTTGTGGAGGTGGGTACGCGCCGTGCCCGCGGCATGCCTTCGGAGCGCCCCGTCACGATCTACATGAACGACGTCGAGGTAGCCACGGTGCAGGCCACTCCGAAAGACCTTGAAGAGATGGCGGCAGGGTTTCTCCTCGCCGAAGGACTCATTCAGGACCGGGATGCGCTTGCGGGCATCGATGTCGACGCCAAGCGTGGGCTTGTCTACCTGTCCACCGCCGAGGAAGTCCCTGATGACATGGTGTACAAGACGCGATATGTCACGAGCGGGTGCGGCAAGGGCGTGACCTTTTCGAGCGTGGGTCACGCGCGAAACCTGGCGAAGATCGACTCGGCCGCTTGCGTGTCGAGCGAGGAACTTTACGAGCTGATGGGCCGGATGGCGCACGAGGCCGCGGCGTACCGCGACACCGGCGGGATGCATGCGTGCGCGCTTGGCGTCGGCGGTCGTGTGCGGTACGTGCGCGAGGACGTCGGCCGGCATAACGCGCTTGACAAGCTGTTGGGCCGTGCGTGGCTCGATCGGGTTGAGGTCGCAGACGCCGTGTTGCTCACCACGGGCCGCATCTCGTATGAGATGGCGGTCAAGGCGGCAAAATCGCGGGTGCCGATCGTCGTGTCGCGAACCGCGGTGACCGACCTTGCCGCCGAAATCGCCATAGAGCTCGGCATTACGCTTGTCGGGTACGCCCGTGGCGGTAAACTTGTGGTCTACACGCATCCGCATCGCATATCCGCCGAGAAAAACGCGCAGACCGAAAGCGAGCGCGGCCGTGCGCTCGGCGAAGGAGAAGGGGTGAAGCCGTGACGGGTCCGATAAGCGTTGAGCAGGCACGGCAGCACGTGCTCTCGATGGTGCGGGTTCTCGACAGCGAGCGGATTTCGCTCTCCGAGTCGCTGGGCCGAGTGCTTGCCGAAGACGCTTTGAGCGATATCGATGTCGCGCCCTTTGACAACTCGGCGATGGACGGGTTTGCGGTGCGCGCTGCCGATCTTGCGCTTGCCTCATCCGAACAGCCCATGGCACTCGATGTCATCGCTGACATTCCCGCCGGCACCTGGTGGGACGGTCGGGTCGGGCCAGGGCAAGCCGCGCGGATCATGACAGGAGCCCCCGTTCCTTCAGGCGCTGACGCGGTTGTGATGGTCGAGCTTACCGAGAAGCTCTCAGGCGACGGCGGGGTTCATTCGAAAGTCGCGTTCTCGCATGCTCCTGAAGCCGGCGAGCACATACGCCGCCGCGGCGAGGAGGTCTCCTGCGGAGATGTCGTTGCCGCCGCCGGTGAGCGCATAGGCCCGGCCACCGTTGGGCTGCTCGCCGCGACAGGGCACGCGTCAATCGCGGTCATCCGCGCCCCGCGTGTGGCGGTTCTCTCGACAGGAGATGAGCTTGTCGAGATCGACCAGAAGCCCGGCCCCGGCAAGATTCGCAACTCCAACAGCTACTCACTTGCGGCGCAAGTTCAGGCCGCCGGTGGAATCGCGTTGCGCTACGGTATCGTTCCTGACGACCTTTCGGCCACTAGCGCCGCATTCGCGCAAGCCGCCGCCGAGGCTGACTACATCATCACTTCCGGCGGGGTGAGTGTCGGGGAGTTTGACTTCATAAAGCCTGCCCTTGAGAAGATAGGCCGCCTGGAGTTTCACCAGGTCGCAATGCGTCCTGGTGCGCCTCAGACGATGGGGAGCGTAAATGGCGTGCCTGTTTTCGGCCTTCCTGGAAATCCTACGAGTTCCTTTGTCGGATTCGAGATATTCGTGCGCCCCGCGCTTCGCAAAATGCAGGGGCTTGCCGAGCTGGATCGGCCAAAGGTCACCGCTACCCTGCTGCACGATGTGCGCAAAAAGCCCGGCAGACGTTATTACTTGCGTGGACGGCTTGCCGCCGCGCAAGACGGGGCCGGCCTTTCGGTAGAGCTTTCAGGGAGCCAGTCCTCGGCGTTACTTACCGCCGCGCACCGGGGTAACTGTTTTATCGTGCTTGAGCAAGGCGAAAGTTCGTTTCCCGCGGGCACTCAGGTCGAGTGTTTGCGGCTGGATGTTGAGGAAGGAGTTGCACTATGAGCGGTTCGCAAAAGGATGTTGACCCGCGTATCACCGGACAGGTGACGCCCGAGATGATCGAGGCCGTCAGGACAAAGGCGCGTGAAGGCCGGATCACCTGCCCTGTGTTGCGCAAGTTCGCCGAGGACACGGGTGTGCCCTACAAAGTCGCCGGAGCCGCGGCTGATGCCGCCGGCGTTCGCGTGAAAAGCTGCGATCTCGGATGCTTCTGACCCGCGTTCCGGTCATCTCGATCGTCGGCAAGAGTGATTCGGGCAAGACGAGCGTGTTAGAGCGCCTTGTTCGCGAGCTGGTTTGTCGTGGCTACAGGGTGGCGACGGTCAAGCACCATAAACACGAAGTCGATATCGACGTTCCGGGTAAGGACTCGTGGCGTCACGCCCGCGCCGGCGCCGCTGTCACCATGGTCTCCTCGCCATCGCAGTTCGCGGTAATCAGTCGTGTCGAGAGGGAGCGTTCACTTGCCGAGCTTATCGAGGCAGCCGGAGATGTCGACATCCTAATCACCGAAGGCTATCTTCGCTCAGGACCGGTTCGAATCGAGGTTTCGCGCCGCGCCCGCAGCACGGAAGCTGTTTTGCAGCCGGAGGAGCGTTTCGCGCTCGTGACGGATAATCCTGATTTGGACAGCGGCGAGTGCCCTCGCTTCGGGCTCGACGACGCCGGCGGTCTGGCCGATCTTGTGGAGACGCACTTTCTCGCCTCCACATCCCGAAGGGTGCGCCATGGGGATTGATTCGAGCGGCCGCATCATAGATTATCTGCGGATATCCCTTACCGACCGCTGTAACCTGCGGTGTGTTTACTGCATGCCGCCGCAGGGAGTGTCTTTCAAGGCCCGCGAGGAGATTCTTTCGTTCGAGGAGATCGAGCGTTTCGCCGCGATAGCGGTTGCCGAAGGCATAAACAAGATACGGCTCACAGGTGGCGAGCCACTGGTGAGGACAGGCGTGGTCGACCATGTACGACGGTTGCGCGAGATCACCGGGCTCGAGTCCATCGCCCTTACCACCAACGGCATATTGCTGCCAAAATTCGCGTCGGATCTTCGCAAGGCCGGGCTTTCGAGAGTCAACATCTCGATAGACTCGCTTGACCCAGAAACCTACAAGCGCATGACTCGCGGTGGCGAAGTGGCCGTCGCGCTCGCTGGAATCGACGCCGCGTTTGACGCCGGCTTTTCGCCGGTCAAGCTCAACGCCGTTGTGGTTCGCTCGCTGGAGCAAGACCTTCTCGGCTTTGCGCGAATGACGATAGAGCGCGCCTTGCACGTGCGCTTCATCGAATACATGCCCATTGGAGATGACGCGGAGGAGGGCGAGCCCGGCACCGCGGACGAGTGCGGGTTTCACTGGACCCGGGCGGATCATGTCAGCGCCGAGGAGATCCTGGCCACGCTCACCGATACCGCCGAAAAGGCCGGGTACGGCGCGCTTGAGCCGGTCGCCCGGGACGCCGCGCCCGGCGGCTGGGGCCCCGCGCGCTACTATCGCTTGCCGGAAAGTGAGGGTACCATCGGGGTGATAAGCCCGCTGTCGCATCATTTTTGCGGGGAGTGCAACCGCTTGCGTCTGACCGCTGACGGCAAGTTGCGCGGCTGCCTGTTCTCCGATGATGAGATTGACGTGCGGTTTGCCCTTCGTGGCGGAACAGACGAGGACGTTCGCGATCTTGTGCGCTCCGCGTTGAGCTTCAAACCCGAAAGTCATGGCAGCCGCATCGGCACCGCTCGGCGTATGTCGCAAATTGGAGGATAGAAGATGTTTGGTGACTCGGGGCTTACACACATCGATGATACCGGCGCGGCTAGAATGGTGGATGTCGCCGCCAAGACGGTGACGCGCAGGGTGGCTGTCGCGGGCGCTTTTCTCGAAATGAGTCCCGCCACGCTTGAGGCTGTGATAAGCGGGAACATCCCCAAAGGCGATGTTCTTGCCGCCGCTCGGATAGCCGGCATTATGGCTGCCAAGAAAGCGAGCGAACTGATACCGATGTGTCACCCGCTCTCACTGACCCACGCTTCGGTGACGCTCGAGCCGGTTACGGGGTCTCGCACCGGAATTTCCATTCGGGCTCAGGCGGCTACCGACGCAAAAACCGGCGTGGAGATGGAAGCGCTTACCGCGGCGGCTGTTGCCGGATTGACGCTATACGATATGTGCAAGTCGATAGAGAAAGGCATGGTGCTCTCCGACGTGATGTTGTTGTCCAAGGAGGGCGGCGTCTCGGGCCCATGGAATCGTGAGGAGGATCTCTGATGCTATCTGGGGTGGTCACCTCAATCAACATCTCCGATCGCAAGGGAATACGCAAGATGCCTGGAGTGACCGGTGAGCTGATCGTGGGGCTAGGTCTTGCGAAGGACGCGCATGCCGCCGATTGGCATCGGCAGATATCGCTGCTTGCGCAGGAGTCCATCGACAAGATGTCGGCCCTGGGACTCGATGTCGGCCCGGGTGACTTCGCCGAGAACATCACCACCGTCGGCCTGGATCTGATGAGCCTGCCTGTCGGCACGGAGCTCGGCATAGGCCAGACCGCGCGAGTAGAGATCACCCAGATAGGCAAGGAGTGTCACGATCGATGCGCCATCTACTATCAGGCAGGTGATTGCGTGATGCCAAAGGAGGGGGTTTTTGCGGCCGTAAAGGTGGGGGGAGAGATCAGGGTCGGCGACAGCATACGCGTGATCTCGCCCGCGGAGGAAATCGCGAAGGAAATCGGGTAGATGACGATGAGGCCGATACGGGTAGCGATATTGACGTGCTCGGACTCCCGCTCTGCCGGGAGCTTGGCCGATACGGCCGGACCGGCGCTCGCGGCCGAAGCCGAACGGCTGGGCCTTCAGGTCGTGGCTTACAGGATCGTTCCGGACGATCGGGGTGTAATCGCCGAGGCGATCGCCGAGATGGCCGATTCCGACCACGCCGATGTCGTATTGACTACGGGTGGTACGGGGCTTTCCGCGCGCGATCTCACTCCGGAGGCGACCTTGGACATCTGCGACCGGCAGGTTCCTGGAATCGCCGAGACCATACGGCGCCAGTCGATGGAGATCACCCGCAGGGCTATGCTATCCCGCGGGGTGGCGGCATTGCGCGGGTCTACGCTGGTAATCAATTTGCCGGGCAGCCAGAAAGGCGCTGTCGAGTCTTTTGGTTTTATCGCCGATCAACTCGAACACGCGCTGGAAATGATCGCAGGCGAGGGACACTAGGGGGAAGATGGAGTTGCGCTACTTCGATCACGCCGCATCCTCCTGGCCCAAGCCCGAAGCAGTAATCGAGGCCGTCAATTTCGCCATGCGTGAACTCGGCGGTAACCCAAACAGGGGAGCCCACGCGCTCTCTTTGCGTACTTCGCGGGCGGTGTTCGAGGCTAGGCGCTCTTGCGCAGAGCTTCTGGGGGTCGCCTCGGCGGAAAACCTGATCTTCGTCCCATCGTGCACCTATGGCTGCAACCTTGTTATGAAAGGCCTGCTAAAGCCAGGTGATCGAGTGGTCGTCGGCTCGATGGAGCACAACGCGGTCGTTCGCCCACTGGCCTCTTTGGCTAAATTTGGAGTAGAGGTCGAGGTTGTTCAAGCTGACTCCACTGGATTTGTGGATCCGGATGATGTGGAAAAGGCCGTGGCCGCGGCGCCGACGCGCGCGGTGGTTTGCCAGCATGCCTCAAACGTCACAGGTGTCATTCAGTCTGTGGGAGACCTTACCGACATCGCCCATGAGCATGGTGCGCTGATGATCGTCGATGGCTCTCAGGCGGGAGGACACCTTCACGTGGATCTGACGGCGCTTCGCGCGGACGCCTATTTGCTCTCCGGCCACAAGGGGCTTTTGGGTCCGCAGGGAATAGGGCTCATGTACCTTGGGCCGGCAACCGATCCGGATCCCCTGGTCGAGGGCGGTACGGGAGGGCTTTCCTCGGAAGACGAAGCTATGCCCGCTCAGCGTCCCGATCGATATGAGGCTGGCACGCTGAACACGCCGGGGATTCTTGGCCTGGGGGCGGGAGCACGCTTTCTGCTTGCCGAGGGCCAGGCATTGCGAAAGGTGGAGCTTGAGTTGACCTTTAGGCTTATCGAGGCGCTCGGCGCGATACCTGGAGTGCGAGTGCTGGGACCTGCTCCAGGCGTCGAGAGAGTACCGGTGGTCAGCGTGATCCACGAGGCCATTGACGCCGAGCGGATCGCGTTTAGGCTCGATCGCAAGGCGGATATCGCTTGTCGCCCGGGGCTACATTGCAGCCCATGGGCCCATCGCACCATCGGCACCTTTGAGACCGGAGCCTTGCGTTTTTCCATCGGCGTGGGTATCGGAGCCGAGGACGTTGATTATCTGGTGAAAAGCTTCGAGACAGCGCTGCGATGATCTTCGGTTCTGATCTGGCGTATTGACGGCATGCCATTGACTTGCCTATGCTACAGGGAACCGGCGCAAGTGTATGTGTGTATCACTGCAGGCCAGAGTTTTTGGCCGAGAGCGTTTACCGTCCACAGTGATTAAGGACGACGTAGATGAATGCAAGGGGTCAAGGGTTAAGGGTTTATGGCGGCATTAAACGGAGATCACGACCACGCTCTGTTATGTTCGTGCGCGCCGTTTTGGTTGCTGTTGTTCTTTCTGGGGCACAAATGGTTGCTGCCTCGACGGCTATCGCTGCGGCAAATCAGCAGGCGCAGCCTGTGGCCTCAGCCGTGCCCACGGTAACAATCGAGGGCTACGATGTCGACTTCACACTACCCACGGCGGCAAAGGCCGGGTGCATGGTCTGCCATGAAGATGAAGACCTCACCCGTGTAAGGGATGGCCGCGTCATCAGTTACTTTGTCGATCCGGACAGGTTCTCCCAGTCGGCGCATGGACTTATTCAATGTACCGGGTGTCATCTGGATTTCGCGTTCAGCGCCCCGCATGAGCAGCTTGGCACCGACTGGAGTAGCGTAGCGAAGTCTGCATGCGGGAACTGTCATCGGGAGCAAGCAATCGCGGTCGGAAGGGGGGCCCATCGCCTTGAGGTAACGCCGACCGCCGCGCCCGCCGAAGAGGCTGAGCCTCGTCCGTTGTGTGGTGATTGCCATGGCAGCCACGAGATCGAGTTTCTTACCGATGACCCTCAGGGTCGCGCCGCACTGCACGCCAGGGGCTGGGAGATTTGCGGACGCTGTCATCAGGATTATTGGGACTCTTACAATGACTACTATCACGGAGCCGCGTACAAGAGGGGAGCTACCGACGCTCCCGCATGCTGGGACTGTCACGGTTTCCATGAAATCCTACCCGCCGAAGACAGGAACTCGATGGTCAACGAGAGGCGGCTCGTGGAGACATGCGCGACTTGCCACCCGGACGCCAATGAGGCATACGTCGATTACGCGAGGTTTATCCATGGCCGCGAGGAGATATCCGAGCAGATATTTCTCTCCAGAATGATGCAATGGATGCGTGAGACTATCGGCGGATTGTTCGGCCGGTAAAAGCCAGGAGGTCTTCGGGTGAGAGTGCGCAGCTTGGCGATCAGCTTGCTGGCCGCGGGAATTTTTGCCGTGGCGCTCTTGGGGCTGCCCGCTACAGGCGACACTCTCGACAGTTCGGTCGTGAACATCTCCAGGCTACCCTCGAGTGTCGCAGATTGCGCGCCCTGTCATCTGGAGATCGACCGTACTGATGTCAAGGGACTCACCTTTTCTCACGTGGAGCATCCGCCCTCGGCGTGCGAGGCTTGCCATCTGCGCCCAGCGCACGAGGCGGACCTGACATACCGTCCAGTGATGCGCACCTGCTTCAGTTGCCACGGGATGTTCCATGGCCCGCAGGAGGTGTTGGCCTCAGGGGATTGCGAGACCTGCCATACCGCCGAACATACTTTTCGGCCGAGAAGCCACGTCGCCGCCTGGGAAGAAGAGCCACACGCCAGAGTCGCACAGCAGACGGGTGTCAACGATTGCATGATATGCCATGAAGCGGTCGCGGATTGCGATACTTGCCACTTGGAGCAGGCGCCCGATGTTGGTCCGATGCCCAGGATATACCTGCGCTATATTCCGATAGAGCCTCAGCAGCCCCCAGTATATGTGGACACTGCCCAGCCGGTATCGATCGGTCAGTGCGCATATTGCCATACGACCATAGCCGAGACCCGTGACGAGAGATTGATCTTCCCGCACGATCCCCACTTGCAACGTGATTTCGATTGCGCGGCATGCCATGAGGTTTTTCCGCATCAGGCGGATGCTACCGTGGTTCCCGACATGCTTTCGTGTTACCGGTGCCATAGCCTTGTGCACAGCGCGCAAGGCGAAGTGGCCACCGTGCAATGCGGCGCTTGTCATCCTCCCGCATTCGATCTCGTGCCAAAGGATCACACGCTGGAGTTCGTGACGGGAGAGCACACTCAACAAGCCACGGAGCAAATGAAGTCGTGTACGATGTGTCACACTTCGGCTTTTTGCGCCGAATGCCATGTCGGCGGCTTCGAGATGGCCGACGGTACCTTGAGCGAGCCGGTGGTACCTGAAGCGCACTTAGCCAGGGAGTGGATTCCAGAACACGGCGATGAGTTTCTCGGCCAGCGTGGAGCGTGTTCGGTGTGTCACACTAGTCGCTCGTGCACCGAGTGCCACTTGACCTCGATGCCCCATCCGCAGGGGTGGCTTTCGCTGCACGCCGCGAACGGCGCTCAGCTTGTAGATGATTGCAACGTATGCCACGCAGATCGCTCCTCCTGCCAGGAGTGTCACCACGCCGCTGTCGCTGATGTCGAGCTGTTGCCCGCCAACTGCGTTCAGTGCCACGAGGAGATGAAGACTGAGCCGGCGACAGATATTCGCAACCCGCGCCTCGCCGAGCACGCCGTGCATTTCAATGTTGCCGAGAGGGTCGGGCGGCCTTACGTTTGCGACGACTGCCACGTTGGGTTCGAAACGCGCCCAGGTCCAAGCCCGGCGGCACCAGCACAAGCCCATGACTTGCGGCTGTGTTACGAGTGTCACGGCAATCTGGGCATAGACAATATTTTGATTGCGCCATATCCGGGATCCGAGCTTTGCAGGCGGTGTCACGACGATTTGAGGTTGTGAAGCCAAAATGCTCAAACGATCTGGTATTGGCCGAAAGGAGAAGCACGGTAGTGGTTCAGCGTAAACATGGAGGTCATTGGATTAACTGGGCGATCAGGGCAACAGCCGGGGTGCTGGTTCTGTCCCTGATCGCTCTTGCCTACGTGATGATATCCACGGCTCTTCAGGATCGGGCCGCCACGCCCGCGGCCAGGGCTATAGCGAATCTGGAGCGGATTGTCCGCGAGAATCCCGAAAACGTGAATGCGCGATTGCGTCTCGCGGACGCGTTCATGGCCTCAGGAAGGTTCCGCGACGCCGCCGGGCAGTATCAGGAGGTCCTCTCGGCGGAGGAAGAAAACCCCCACGCGCTTTCCGGGATGGCTACCATCGCAATGGAGCAGGGCGAATGGCGCACGGCCGAAGGGTACTGGCGAAAGGTCATCGAAGTGCTCACCGACGGTCGCTTCGACGTTGTCGACCAGCGCCTCGAGAAAGCGTATCGGCACCTGGGCGCCACTTTGATGGAGGTGCGGGAGTACGAGGAAGCGATCTCCTACTTACGGGAGGCTCTTAGGATCCGCCGAGATGTCGCCGACACGTATTTTCTTCTCGGCATTGCGTATCGCGAGACGGACTCCTTAGTCAAGTACCGCGAGAATATTGAGTATGCGTTGCGCTTCGATCCCATGAGGCCGGACGCGAATTACGAGTACGGAAAGATACTTCTCGAGCAGGGAGACGAGGCCGGTGCCGCCGAGCGCTTTAGGGTAGCGGTGGAAAACGCTCCGCCGGAGCGCACCGAGCCTGCCGAGGCTCTCGCGCAATTCGGGAGCGCGGAGGAGCGGCTTGAGCGGTCGTCGGCCTTGGCGTCGACCGATGCCAGCGCCGCTCTGGTTGAGGCGCGGATCGCCGCGGCTGTCGACCCGGAAAGCGTCGACGCGGCCAGGGCTGTCGCGTCGCTCTACGAGACAGCGGGTGACAAACCGGCCGCTTTAGCTGCTTGGCAGCGTGTATTGGATCTGGCGCCCAGGGATACCGATGCCGCCGCAGCTGTTGAACGGCTCGGAGCGCCGGCTCCGTAGAAAAACAAGAGGTTGCAGGAACACCGATTCTATAAAGGAGAGCATCTGTGAGCGATTCCACGACGGAGGCGAATCGAAGGGATTGGCCTGAACCGGGAGGCGAGCCTTCGCTGACCCGCAAGATAGCGCTACTTGCAATGCTTTTGATTCTGATAGCAATCGTTCTTTTCGCGACCTATTACTACCTAGTTCACAGGCGGCTGCCGATACCACGAATAGGCATAACCGCCGAGGAACAGGTGGCTCCCCCGGAATACGTATTTTCGATTGCAGGACCCGCAGGACCCGATGCCCTGACGCGACCGGTTGGTGTGGCGGTTCTTGGCAACAGCGTTTATGTCACGGACACTGAAGCTCGAGTGATCAGGGTCTACTCGCTGAACGGAAATTACAGGTTCTCGTTTTCCGCGATAGCGGATGGAGACAACACAAGCCTGGGGAATCCTCAGCACATCTCGGCGGGGCCGGACGGCAACATATACGTTTCCGACAGGCGGCTGCGCTCGATCTATGTGTTCACAGCCGAAGGCCAATATCTTCGCGAAATATCATTGAATGGAGAGGAAGATCAGCTCTGGAGTCCGCTGGGCACCACATTTGACGAGCAAGGCAACTTATACGCAACTGATGTCGGCATAACCGACATGCACAGGGTGCTCGTTTTCGACGCACAAGGGGCAGAGGTCCGCCGATTTGGAAGAACCGGAACCGCCGAGCGAATGACGGATTTGCCAGGGAGCTTTTTCTTCCCGAATCATATTGCGGTCAGCGATGACGGCACTTTGTTTGTGAGCGACAGCAACAACAGGCGAGTCCAGGTCTTTGATGCCCAAGGCAACTTTGAGCGCATCATTCAGACGGCTGGAATACCAAGGGGTCTTGCCATCGACGAAGAGGGTCACCTGTACGTCGTGGACGCACTGGCGCATTCAGTAGACATATACACGCTTCAAGGTGAAAAGATCACAAGTTTTGGCGGGCGCGGAATCGGTCCTGGCCAGTTCGCTTTCCCGAATGCCATCGACCTGGATGCGACGGGGAGAATCTACGTTACCGACAGGGAGAATCACCAGGTTCAGGTGTGGGAGTGGGCGCAAGCCGATATAGTGATTCCGGCGCCCCCGGGAGTAGATTGGAGCAGAGCCTGGTGGCTGCTGCCACTTCTGCTGCTGCCGCTCCTATTGCTCTTGCGCCGCCGCAGGTTTGTTGTGAATGTCGACTTTATCGAGGCGCTTGCTTCGGCGGGCAAAATCGAAGTCATGCGGCGCGGTCGCATACGGTGGATCATAACAGCCCAACTTCATACGGCGCTTATCGGCAGGGTTATCGGTGGAGTGGATATCGCTCGCCTGGTAAAGAGAGCCGCTTACTCAGACTCTGATGCCGCTCATCTCGTCAAGACGCAAGGTATATCCTATGACGACGCGGCCCTGTTAGCACTGGCCAAGCGTACAAAGAGGCTCTGCACCGAAGACGCGCGGTTGACGGCTTGGGGCAGGAGGCTCGGGATCGAAGTGTTTGACGCCGAGGAGTACTCGAGGCGCTTCCTGAAAGGTGTTGACAAGGGCAGCAGAGGAGAGTAAGGTATTTAGGTGAGATTGTAACCATCGTTACAAGCATCCTTTTGCTTGTAACACCGGGCCCGGTAGCTCGGAATTTTTGCGGCATCGCTTAAGCAGTGTTTCCTTGGGTAAGGGAGAGATGAAGAATATGAAGACCGGTCACGCCATCAGCGAAGCGCTGAAGCCGTGGCCGGTCTTTGGCATTCGGATCGCCTCCCCAGAGCGATTGGAGGTGACGTAAGCCCTACACCAATTACTTTCTTCGGTTTAGACAATATTTCAGCGAGAAGGGTAGGTATTAAGATGACAAGTAACAAAACGAGGGAGGGATGACCGCATGAGTACTAATGGTGAAGGAAAAGTTCCCGAAAAGGGAATTAGCCGTCGAGATTTTCTGAAAACAGGTGCCTTTGCTGCGGCTGCTGCCGCCGCAGGAGCGGAAATAGCGGTCAATCCGTCAGCTGCGACCGCCGCTGCTGTGGCCGAAACCTACCACACCACATGCCCTTACTGTTCCGCGAGTTGCGGACAGCTGGTGGATGTTGACTCGGCAGGTAACGTTCTTGACGTTTATGGCGACTTCAAGTCACCAATGAATGCTGGCGGCCTGTGCTCCAAGGGCGCGGGATCCTATCAGCTGGTTACTAACCCTAGAAGGCTCGGGGCGTTCCCGGGTCCGCACCCCGAGAACCCCAAGTTCGCATACGACTCGGCGCCTGCTTATGCCAACGGAATCGCTTACAAGCGCACCGGTAATGCAGACTGGGACAAGATACCTCTGGATCAGGCGCTCAACGAGATTGCCCAGAGAATGGTCACGGCCAGAGGACCGGTAAACCCCGCAAACGGCCATAACAGCAAGAGCGTGGCGTTTTTCGGCTCCTCCCACCTGAACAACGAGCAGAACTATTCGTATCGACGTTTGATCGCTCAATTCGGAACTTCGAACGTCGAGCACCAAGCGCGACTTTGACACTCCTCCACGGTGGCCGGTCTGGCCGCCGCATACGGACGAGGTGCGATGTCGAACACTTGGAACGACATCGGCAATGCGTCGCTTATCGTTGTAATGGGCGGGAATCCCGCTGAAAACCACCCCATGTCCATGGCCCATATCGAGAGGGCTCGATCCAGGGGCGGCAAGCTTGTGGTCATTGATCCTCGAAAGACAAGGACAGCGACTCAGGCAGATAGGTTCATAAGGATACGACCAGGCACGGATATCGCCTTTGTCAATGCGGTGTCGCTTGGGGTTATCCTCAAACTAGAGGCTCGGCCGGCAACCGATCCGGTTAGGGTCAAGTTCTTCGAATACCTGAACTGGTCGGCGCCTGCCAATTGGGGGCCTGCCGGCGCAGGGATGTTCTTCACAGATGGCGATGCCACCTCGGCCAGCACGCCTTCGGCGGTTCCGGGATGTTCCCGTCACACTGACGCGCGCTTCATATTGCGCGCCGATGGAACCGATTATGATCGGGAACCGATCGTTGCCGCGACCGGCCTTCCTGTGACAGGCACCGAGCCCGCTAACACGGTGATCTCCAACTTTCCGAGGCGGGCGAGCAACGTGCTTGCCGATCCCAATACGGTTTACAACCGGCTGAAAGCCCATCTGTCGCCCTACACTCCCGAAGTAGTTGCGGATATCTGTGGATGTACTACAGATGACATCGCGTATGTTATCGATGCGTACATCGAAAACAGTCGACACTCCTCTCCGGGTGGGTTTGGACCGGGCTCACAGGATCCTAGGGTTTCCGGATACAAGGCAACGACGATGCTTTACGCGATGGGCCTGACCCAGCACACCAAGGGTGCGCAGAACGTAAGGGCGTTTTCCGTCCTGCAGTCCTTGATGGGCAACATGGGGCGGGCAGGCGGCGGCATCAACGCCCTTCGTGGCATCCATAATGTCCAGGGCTCCACAGATAACGGTAATCTGTTCAACCTGATTCCGTTTTACTCCGGAAATCCCACAGTTATGTCTACCGCGGATCCCAATGCGTTCGGCAAGTACATGGACGGAGGTCTTTGGGGTGTACCGGTAAATGGCACAGGCGTCAGAACCAACATGAACGGTTCGTATGATGACGCTTACAACACTGCCGCACTCAGCCTTCAGCAGCGCGGATTTCTTAACATGACGTACAACTTCTTCGGCGACAGAGCTTGGATGACGACGCCGATTGCCAATCGGACGTTGACCAACGCGCTTTACGACCTGTGGCCAAAGACAAACGGTGACAATCACATAGTGATGTTCCAGAAAGCCGCTGCCAGTCAGATCACGGCGATGATGGTTTGGGGCATGAATCTGGCGGTCACCGAGGCTAATCTCAAAAACATCCGTGATGGCTTCTACCAGCTTGATACCCTGGTCGTCGTAGACCTGCTTGAAAACGAGACTGCCGCGACACCGCGTAAGCCCGACGGGGTCACATACCTGATTCCCGCCTGCGCCTACACGGAAGAGGCGGGCAGCTCGGCGAACTCGGGCCGGATACTTCAGTGGCGCGAGAGGGCTACGAAACCTAAGGGCAACAGCAGATCTGACATGGAGCTGTTGATCCGCCTCGCGCACGCTTTCGAAGGAGCGGGTGCCTTCTCTCACATCACAGATGTGTGGACCGCTCAGGGCAGATCATTTACCAGTGCGTTTCAGACACTCTATGGTGACCGCTACGGATGGACTCCGGGCGCAGGTGTCGATTTCGAAGCCGTAAGCGGCACCGCCGAGATATGGAGAGGCGCGGACACCTCGCCGAGCACCGGTCTTGTCTACGGTTCCGAGTGGATCACCGAGCAAATCTTCCGGGAGATGTGCACGCCGGCTGTAGGTACCGCATGGTTGTATACCGGCGCGTACCACACAGATCGCACGACCAATCGTCATGTTGGTCAGGGCAACTGGCCGGTTGATAACCGCGCGAAGAGCCGCTCGCTGGTCGATCCCAATGGAACACTCGCCTTTCCTGCCTGGGGTTACGCATGGCTGGTAAACAGACGGGTTCTTTACAACAACGGTGAGGTGCCAGGGGACGTCATTGACTGGTTCATGGGGCCCGATTCGGTACAGCGAATCTTTGTCACCGCGACGCCGCGCTCTGGCAGGGACCTCAACTACTCCCGTTGGTTTAGGTACTATCATCGCCTGTCGGACAGACCTGATCTTGCGATCGCAGGTCAGCCTTATACAGACACGGCAAGCCCTCATTTCCAGGGCGGAGTGGCTCTGTCTGGAAGATTCCCGGGTCATACAGAACCCTACGAGTCTCCTCGGCCGGATCTGCTGGCAGCATGGGGTCGCAATACGCGCAGTACTGCGCAGTGGGATCTTGTGCGCGCGGACACCCCCCTTGCGGGTAGAGGAGGAGTCGATCCAGCCGATTATCCGTTGGTCCTGACTACGATGCGTTCAGTCGAGCACTTCCAAGGCGGCCCGATGACCCGTAACAACTCGTTCAATGTTGAGCTTGAGCCGGATCCTTGGGTCGAGATCAACTCTCTGGATGCTGCCAAGTATGGCATCAAGGAGGGAGACTGGGTCAACATCATCACCCCGAGGAGCAACTCGACAACGGACCAGGCAGCTGCAACCCCCGGTAGTACCTTTGCGCGAGGATTTCGCGCGAAAGTGGGCGTCGGCCTTCAGAACAACCAGAGGGTTGGACAAGGGGTCGTTGCGATTCCGTTCCACTGGGGCAACAAGGGCCTGTCCGTGGGCTCCAGAGCGAACGACCTGTGTATCGACGCGTTTGACGCAAACACTATCATTCCTGAGTACAAAGCTTGTCTTTGCAGGATTGAGAGAGCCTAAAGGAGGTGATGAGCGGTGGCTAATGTAATGTCTGTGTTCCAAGATGTCGATAAGTGTATGCGTTGCAACGGCTGCACTGTCGGGTGTAAACGTACATGGAAGATGATGGCGCTGAACCCCGGAGTGCATAGGGTGGCTCCCGATCAAAGGATAGTCATCAATTCCCAAAGACGGCTCGATATGGGGCCCTTCATAAGGTTCAGTTGCTGGCACTGCCCCGATCCTCCCTGCGTGAAGAGGTGCCCCTTTGTCGCGCTGGTCAAGCAACCTAACGGAGCGGTCTCAATCGATCCGGTGAAGTGCAGGCCTGGGGCGACGAATGCTGCGGGTGTACGATGCACTCGTCAGTGCGTGGTTGACTGTCCGCATGGCGGCTATCCAAGAGTGGGCATCGGTAGTGATCTGTTCCCGGGAGCCCCAAAGGCTTGGAAGTGCACGCTTTGTCACGGCAGGGCGGGCTCTTCGGCGCAGCTGATTTCCACCTACGGGAATCCTCTGCCGGCGAATAACAATCACACCCACCTGAGCTCTCCACCCGCGCCGGAAACCGCACATGAGCCGACCTGCGTGTACACCTGTCCTGCGAAAGCCATGCTCTGGGACACGAGGGCGAACATACGCCAGTGGATTCGCACCGGCGGCTATCTGTCCTTCCAGGGAAATGGTAGCGTTATGTGGGCTAGCAAGAAGTATGTTTTAGCCGCACCCAGAGCCAACCCATTGGATCAGGGACAGGTTGGTTCCCTGATGTCAAGCGTGCTGGCAAGCTCTGTGGCACAAGCAACGGCCATTCCGACGCTTATCGCCGGAGGAGTGTTTGCTGCGATTGCCCGCAGGATCAAATTGGCTGAAGAGGCCACGGATAAGGAGGAAGGGGTGAGCAATAAATGCGCAGGATAAACATTGCTGTTCTTGTTGTGTTCGCAGTGGTGCTCTCGTTTGCGTTCACCCCAGGCGTTGCCATGGGCAATTTCGGCCCTCACGGCGGCTATTCGATGGACACGGACTCATGCGCCGGATGCCATCGTGCGCATACCGCCGCAAGCAGCATCACATGGACCAGAACCGACGGCACACAGGGCAGCGCGTTACTGATGTCCACCGCCAACGAGGTGTATCAGTTCTGCTACACCTGCCACGATGCGGTTGGGCTCGGAGCTGACACCAATGTCGAGGAGGGTATCTACGAGGGCACACTCCCAGGAAACACTATGGGTGGACGCCTTAACGCTGGAGGTTTTGACGCCGCGATCTTTCCGACGTCGCATATGTACACGGGAGCTTCCTGGTTCGCCTATGGAGGCTCGACCGATGCCGATTTGCTCGGCGGCTTGAGCGACGGAGAGCCCCAGATAGTGATGAGCTGTACCTCCTGCCATGATGTGCACGGAAGCTCCAACTACCGGCTCCTTAAAGATGTCGTCAACGGTCGTGTTGTAGGTGGCTACGATGATACCGCTCCAGGATTTAGTGCCGAGAACCCCATGCCAACGCCATGGGTGGTTTCGGCTGAGCCTGGATATCCTGCGATGGGCTGGCTCCTCCATGAGCCGGGCGCCTCACAGATGGCGAACTACCAGCCTAGCTACACACGCCCGTTGCACGCGAAGCCTCCCGCCAATGATCCCGATAGAGGGATCAGTGGATGGTGCGCCGCGTGCCATGTGCAGTACACGCAACCTGTTGGAGCGGTGTTTGACACAAGCTTGACCCCGGGCGAGGGAGGCGCAGAGACGCTGATTGCTGATGCCCTGAGGGGCTATAACTCAAATGATGGCTTTGGTTATGCGGTCAGACATCGGCATCCTATAAATGTCGATTTGGCCGGATACCTTGGGCCGAGACCGATAAATGTCAACGCTCCAGGGTTGGCGCTGTCGCACGATCCTGCCAATGCCGCCACTAACGAGGCTACGGACTGGATGAGCTGTCTTACGTGTCACGTGGCCCATGGGTCCTCGGCGGTTATGACCGGCTTTGCGAACGTGGCCGACTCACGGGATCCGCAGCCGAACAGCGGCACAGGCGGTGTTCCTCCCAGCGGCGGCAACTCGTTGTTGCGTCTTGATAACCGAGGTGTTTGCCAGTCGTGCCATAACAAGTAAGTAAAGGATTTATATAAAAGGCAAGAAAGAGTTCGATTCTTTTCGAGGGGCCGGGGAGTATTCACCCGGCCCCTTGGCAAGGCTCCCGTGACGTAACTCAGGACGCGAACTGATCGAAAGGAGGCATGGATGAAGCGCGGCACACTGCTTCTGCTTGCCTTGATGTTCGCATTCTCGGTACTGAATCTTGCAGGTTGCAGGGATCAGCCGACTGTCACTGTCTTGAGCGGTGAGATCGTATTGTGCACCGAAGGCGAGATCCTCTCGGACACCACCGTGGAAAAAGAGGTGCCTGCCGATGAGGTCGAGCAGTACAAGGTAACCACTCGCGTCGAGACCTGCGATCTTCACCGGAAACTTTTCGCTTTGTATGACGAGGCCCAGAAGTCGATTAGGGCTGGTGATCTTGAGGGCGCGAGGAAAAAGCTGGCGGAAATCGTCGCCTTGGACCCGAACTATCGTAGAGCCCCCCAGCAGTTGGCTGACGTTGAAGCAGGCAATACTCCCCAGGCGGATACAGCCGTAAGGCCAGGAGGCTCTCCGGGCAGGACACCTGCTACGCCACCGCCGGTTGCGGCGCCGGATGCGACGCCTCCGGCGACACAGGAGCCTGGAGAGGATGCGAACGCGCCCGGGCAGACCGGTTTTCTCGGCGGGCTTGTTCCCTATGTTCCGGACACTTTGCCGGGATTCAATGGGCAACAACTCCTCGTGGACGCTTTCGTGCTCACTCGTCACTATATGCCGACCTCCCAGGACTCGTTTCGGGCGTTGGTCATAGTGGTGGAGAAGTTCTACGATTCGGCCTCGGCGCGAAAAAGAATGGAAACCTCGATGAGATCCAGCTATCCGACGGGCGGCGAACTTTTCAGAGTCGAAGGCGATCCTGCGTATTTTGGCGCGAACGGATCGCATGCGATCGTCTCTTTCGTTCAGGGAGACCTGCTTATCACGCTTGAAGGTACGAGTGTGACTGCCGATGGGACCGCCCTCAAGTCGCAACTGATCTCGCTTGCCGAGGCCGTTTCCCCGTGAGCTGTTTGCCGATGAAAGCCGCCACCGCTGGAGAAGAGCATTGATGCCAGGACTCACTCATAACTTCAGGAGATATTTAGCGACACCATTGCTTGTGCTGGCGATTGTTTTCGCCGCTTGCGTATTTGCGACGCCACCGGATTATGCCCGCGCGGTATGGACGGTGGATTCCGGTACAGTAGATGCCAAACTGAACACCGTGACGTTCGTGGATCCCACGACAGGGTTTGCGGCGGGCGAATCGGGCACGATATTGAAAACGGTCGATGGCGGCTTGAGCTGGCGATTGGTTCATCAAGCCCCAGACCATAACATTACCGGCATAGGATTTCGTGATGCGTCTGCGGGCTGGGCGGTGACTTTCGCCGGCGCGGTTTTTGCGACGACCAATTCCGGCGAATCCTGGAACCCGGTTTCGACCGATCTGGCCGGCGGGTTTTATGTGGCGGAAACGATATATGACCTCGCGGTAGCCGGGACATCGACAATCATGGCCGTTGGAGGAGCGCAAGAAATACAGCCGGCGGTTTGGGAAAGCCGAAACGGCCATGGCGATTGGGGGCCGGCCGTGTTGCTGGCTGGCTCTTACGATCCACCACCGGACGCTGATCCGTTTCCGAAAGATGGGCTTGGAGTCTTTTACGGTATCGATGCTGTCACTCCGAGCCGGGTGTGGGCCGTTGGTATCGATTTCCTGCGGGAACCTCACAGGGCTGTGGTTTGGCGGTTTGATGGCGGGAACTGGTCCGAACAAAGTTTCGCGGGAGGATCCCTGCCCTTCTACGACTTGTCTTTTAGTGATGAGAGCCGCGGAGTCGCCGTCGGTGCTCAGGGCAGGATTCGGCGTACTGTAGACGGAGGTGCCACATGGGAGCCGTCCGGGTCGGGGACCTTCTCGGACCTCAGGGCAGTCTCTATCGTCCGTGGTGGTACGAGCGGCTTTGCAGTGGGATCCGGCGGGGTCATTCTAAGGACGCCGGACGCCGGGCTGAGCTGGACGACGACACAGCCTTTGCTTGCTCATGTGAACTTCGAAGATGTATACGCGATCGACAGTAATACCGCTGTGGCGGTTGGAAATAGCGGTCATATTTTTCGGACAAGTGACGGGGGATTGACCTGGAGCGCCCCACCTGCGCCGCAGCCGCCTTTGCCTCTAAGAGTGTCTGGGCGAGACCGTTTTCTGACAGCAATAGAGGCGGCGAAGGTGACTTTTGGTTCATCCGAGATGAACCCGGGGCCCGACGGGCGAAGGACGGTGATCATCGCATCCGGCAGGAACTGGCCCGATGCGCTCGCGGCCTCCGGGCTGGCCGGCGCGCTGGACGCGCCGCTTTTGCTCACCGAACCGGCTTCTTTGCCGGTAGAGGTCGCTACGTATATCGGGCAGCTTAAAGCTGACAGGGCGATCATCGTAGGGGGTTCGGGCGCGGTTTCCGATAGCGTGAGAGATACGCTAATAAGACTGCTAGGATGGGATAATGTCCGGCGCTTGGGTGGGGTGAATCGATATGAGACTACGCATCAGATCGCCTCGGCAACGGTTTCGCCCCCACGGAGTACGCCTTGGGATGGCACTGCATTCGTCGCGACGGGACTAAACTTCCCTGACGCGCTTGCCGCGGCGCCTCTGGCGGCGGCGCGGGGAGTTCCGATATACCTGGCCCCAAACACCGGAATTTCCTCGACCACGATTTTAGAGATGAAAAAAGCCGGTGTGCGCAGAGTCTATCTTCTCGGAGGAACAGGCGTCGTGAGCGGAGTGACCGAATCGCGAATCAATGGCGCGAACATTGAGGTCGCAGGTCGCTTGGGGGGAGATGATCGGTTTGCCACAGCTCGAGCAATAGCGGAGCACTCTTTGGGTGAGGGACTTTCCATCTCTAGAGTGGCGCTAGCGACTGGCCGTGATTTTCCGGACGCGCTCGCAGGTGGTGTCCTGCAGGGTCATACGGGATCGGTGTTGCTTCTGACCGAAAGCTCCGTACTGCACGAAGATGCCCGCACAGTGCTTCACCGCAATGTCGGCAAAATCAAAGAGATCCGGCTTATAGGAGGAGAAATGGTTCTTACAGAACATGTTCGCGAGCAGGCTGTCAGTGCCGCCTCGCCGTGATAGAATCATAACCTGTAAACCGGTGCTTTTAGCGCGATTGATCACAACAGGACGGTGCGGATGATGCGACGGTGTCCGGTCGTGCGTTGGGGTAAGGTAGAAGTACAAAGCATTTTGGCCGCCGGCCTCTTCGCCGGCGTCTTATTATCCATGCTCCTCGTTGGCCCAGGATTGGCCGAGGCAAGCATGCTGCCTCCTCACGTGCCCACCGAATTGGAGACTGACGCTTGTGCGATTTGCCACCGAGCCCATACGGCGGCCAGTGACATTACGAGAACTGTACCCGCTCGCCCCTGGGATACCACTAGAACTGCACTAATAGTCGGCGCATACACAGGCGCGGCAGACACACAACTCTGCTTTTCGTGCCACGGGTTAGATGCCCTTGGGTCGGAGGTCGACGTCCAGTCGGCGTTCATTTCTTCCTCTGCGCACTCGATCGCGCCGTCTCCGTCTGACTTCGGGCCTTCGCCAAAAAGGTGCAGCTCATGTCATGACAGTCACGGTAGCGAGCGCACGGCGGCGGGCGATCCTTTCCCGGCCTTGTTGAGCGTGGTCGCCAGTGAAGGCAGCACGGCCACGATAAACGCGGGCGACGAGTTTTGCGCCGCCTGCCACGTCATTCGCCCCGGAAGCCGGTGGAGCGGAATCGAGGTCTGGCGAAGGACGGCACATTCCGCCGAGATGACCGCTCCGGCCTCGGGTACCGGTGTGACCTGCTCGAACTGCCACGCTTCCCATGGCTCGGAGATCGCACCCCTCATCAGGACCACCCTTCTTCCACCCGCGGCGCCCGCGACCCAGACGATCTCGGAGAACAACCGCACCCTTTGCTTCGTCTGTCATGCCGGCGGCCAGGCTACCTATCCTGGGCGTGCCCGGTATGAATTCTCCGGCCATGCAATGTCACCGGCGACGATAACGATCGCAGGTGAGTGGCCGTCCGCGGACTCCAGTCGTACCGTCGGTGAATGCCAGAGCTGTCACGCGCCGATGGGCCGTCCGCTTTCGACAGGGCAAACCGTTCCCAGGCTTCTCGAAGCCCCTGGGCGAGCCCTTTGCGATTCATGCCATTCGAGTGGTTCTCCTGTGGCCGCCGCGGCGGCTGATCTGGCTCAATTCAAGTTCCCCGTGGCCGCCAGCCCCAAATTGGAGGTGGCCGTCGCATATAACGCGGGACGAAACCCGGAGGTCTTTGACCGGCTGGCGCTTTACTCGCAGGAGACTACAGGTCCATTGCCATTCGATCTG
Source organism: Actinomycetota bacterium (assembly GCA_018334075.1). Classification (NCBI taxonomy): domain Bacteria; kingdom Bacillati; phylum Actinomycetota; species Actinomycetota bacterium. The sequence continues at coordinate 21,098 of JAGXSC010000071.1, read as the reverse complement.
GTCGGCCCGCGGGAGTATGACCTTCCAGGTGTGGCTGCGGACATGGCCGCCGGCGACATCAGGGGATTGGGGATCAATCAGCTCATCGTCGCCGACTCCGTCGCTAGACGGCTGGCTGTCGCAACACCGGATCCGCTTGCCGGGGTGATCGTCTCGACATATTCGATAACAACCACTCCTACACTTGTAGCGATCGGTGATGTGCTGCTCGACGGCTCGGGCAGGCCGGAAGTACTCGTCGTTTCACGTTCCGCCGAGGCCACGGCGAACAGCTCGCTTTGGGTTTATCGCTGGGACGCCGCGACTGACACCTTGCAGGAGGTCGTAGGCGGTATTGCCCTGGACGATAATGCGTCCGGGCTTACTGTCGGACGCCTAACTCGCGCCGATAGGGACGACATCGTTATCACTGCACTAAGTGGGCCATCGCTAAGCGTTTTCACCGAATCGATCTTGTCCCCCGGAACACTGGGTACCCTGCCGGTGCGTCATTACGTCGCTGCCGATGGCGTACTTGGCGGTCCGAGAGGCCCGAGCATCGGAGATGCCAGCGCGGCCACGCCCGGAAACGAGATAGCGATCGCGAACTCACTGGAGGCGACCTACGGCGTTTCGGTATTCAGTCCATCTACAGGCTTGGTGGGTTCGTACCCACACTCTGGCGCCCCGGATGCCCGCGGGTGGGACACCCTCATTGCTGACGTACTTCCGGCAGTTGCCGGCACCGAGACCGTTTTGGCCTTGCGCAACAACGCAGGCATGAGCTCGATCAACGTGTTTGAGAGGCATGCCACCTCTGGCCTGACTAGCCCACCGCTCGCATACGACACAGGGCTTCATTTCGGGTCGGCCGCGCTGGCGCATGGCGATGTTGACTCGGCACCGGATGGACGCCTCGAACTGGTGGTTGGCAATGCCGGTTCCTGGGGACTTGCGAGGACGGACAACCAGGTTCCACCTTCGGTTCAGGTGTTTGGCATCAATGCCGCCGGCACTGGCTTGACGCCTCCCGAGACATACAGTGGCGGGGGAGCGGAGAAGGCCGGAAACACTCCGGCGATCGCGCTTGTCGACCTGGGCGGCTTGGGTGCTTCGAGACACCCGGTGTCGGTATCCCGTGATCCTGCCGCGCTTGTCACCGCGCACGTATCGACCGAGACCGCTCCTTTTGAACTGCATGTCGAGTGTGCGGATTGCCACAGCGCGCATGAGGCGACAAGCACCCCGTCTCCGGCTGCCGCTGTAGCGCCTGAAGTCTACGGACGCCTGAAGGGGGTCTGGGGTGTGAGGACCGAGTTTACCTCGACCTCGACGATAACTTACACGCAACGCCAAGGTGTCGCCTACGAGCACGAAGTCTGCTTCGAGTGCCACTCCGGATGGAACCGCGCCCCCGGCGGCCCCGATGATGTTGCGATGCAATTCAACATCCACAATCCGTCGTTTCACCCGATCGCGGCCGGCACTTCCCGCGCCGAAAACACTACAGGCTCCTTTGTGCCTGCCACTCCCGCGTGGACGACTTCCTCAGTTCTGCACTGTGTGGATTGTCATGGAAACAGCGATCCTGCCCAGCCTGCCGGCCCGCATTACAGTAGCACCGCGCCGTTGCTCGGCAGGCCGTATCTGGGCGTTCCTTCCGCCGAGGAGACCAAGTTGTGCTATAGCTGCCATAGGTACACCGTGTATTTCACGGGCGCCGAGGATCTGTTGCCGGAGTCGACGAGCAACTTCCGTGGCGCGACTCTGGTCGAGCCGAGATTGCACAGGTTGCACGTCAATGACGCCGGGCTTTCATGCGCCAGCTGTCATGTGTCGCACGGATCGCGCGTGAATGAGCATCTGATTCGGCACGGGCTGGGTTGGAGCGATTCGCCCGCGGGCGGCACGTGTTCGACCCAGTGCCATGCTGGCGGGATCAGAAGCTACTCTCGCTGATCTTCGCAATGGGTTTCGGGCGGCGCAATGCGCACAGCGTATCGACTAACGCACGATGAGGACCGGGGTACCGACCTCGACTCGCTCGAAAAGGTCTTCGACGTCCCAACGGTGCATTCTGAGGCATCCGCGACTTGCCGCTGTTCCTATCGAGTAATTTTTTGTCGTCCCATGGATACGTATTAAGTTAGCGCTTAGGTCAAGCGCTCGGGTGCCCAGCGGGTTGTTCGCTCCCGGGGGGATTACCGCGGGCATTTCACGGGCCCACTCGCTTCCGGGGTTTCTCCAGGTCGGCATGTGCCGCTTGCGGGTGATTTCCCATGTTCCGCGAGGAGTGGAGTGCCCCGGGGCTCCGATGGCTACCCGGTAGGTCTCCTCGAGCTCCATGCCGTCATAGAGGTAGAGCCTTCGCTCGGATAATCTGACAACGATCGTATCGCCGAGATCCGAATCCTCGATTTTGGGAGTTACCGTATCGACAACCAAAGGCGCCCTCTTTACGCCTGTCAGTAAAATCCGGGAGATATTTTCGACGCTTTCGGCGACGTCGACCTCAAGCCCGCTCTCGGCGTTGCGCTTAACTATCTTGCCATTCTCAATGAAGATAGCTGCGTTCACGGGTGGGGTATCTATGCGCGCCGCAGCTCTTCGTACATCCCCTTCAAGTCTAGCTTCATCTACCTCGAGGACTGGCAGAATAGTGTTTGCGGGATGATCGCCGGTAGCGCCGACCAGCAATCGCTCGGCCAGCGTTTTTGAGAGCGTCGGATCCCACGCTGCGTCAAGCATCGCCTCGATATCGGTGTTGACGACGTCAGTGAGGCTCGCTCTGTAGGCCCCCTTCGGACTGTGTATGGTTATCGGCCTGCCTGCGGGTCCCATTCGTTGCGCTATGGCCTGGCTGGCCTGTTCTCTGGTCAGCCCCGATATTGGTGTTCCATCGAAAAGCCAGGTGTTTTCCGGCACTACCCGCTGACTGGTATAGTCTTCGGCAATAGCCAGTGCCACGCTGGCCGACATCCCGAGCAAAAGAACTGACAGCACGACAGCCAACAGGCGCAATGCAGGATTATCAGCGCTCATACTGCGTTCCTTTCAGTTTGTTGGATTATTTTACTATGCAATACAAAGAATGTCGCAAGAGGAGGCTTTGTGGAGCGATTGCGAGCCGAGCAGGTCTATCGAGGCAACATCGACCAACTGCTCAAGAAGATCAACAAAGATGGGGGCATAGACCTCCAGCCATATCGGCGAGCATACGTAGAGCGGCGCATAACCGCGCGAATGCGGATGCTGCGCTTGCACTCATACAGGCAGTACGCGAGCCATCTGACCAGCCATCCGGATGAGTATGCGAAGCTCATGGATACCCTTACCATAAATGTCACGGATTTCTTTCGCGACCCGGTGGTTTATGAAGCCTTCAACACAAAAATATTGCCCTCGCTTATTGAGGATAAGATCAGGTCGCGAAATAGGATAGTGCGTGTTTGGTCTGCTGGTTGCGCCACAGGAGAAGAGCCCTACTCGTTGGCAATGTCGTTTATGGAGGCCCTACGCAATAAAGACGCCAACCTGAACTTCACTATATTCGGGACGGACCTGGATCCCAATGCCCTTGCGACTGCCAAGCAGGCGACGTACGCCACTGCCAAACTGTCGCACATTCCCAAGCGCCTTCAGGTAAAATATCTGCAAGTGGACGGTGATAGATTTCAGATCAACCCTGAAGTGAAAAAGCACGTGAAGTTTCGTCAGATGAATCTTTTCACCGACAAGCCAGTCAGCATGGTCGATGTTATCTTCTGTCGCAATGTATTTATATACTTCGATAAGGAGCAGCAGGAGAAAGTCCTGAAGAGTTTCTGGTCAGCTCTCTCGCGAGGGGGGTATCTTGTCCTTGGGAGAAGTGAGAAGATGAGCGCATCAATGACAAGCGAGTTTCTTCTCGTCAATGGCAAAGAGAGGATCTATCGCAAGCCAAGTAACTTTTGATTTTGTGTGCGCTCAAAGGGGAGCGAGTGTGAAATTTTCGGATTGAGGAGGTTCAACGCTTATGCCAGCAGAGCACAGGAGTAGCGTAGTCAAGGGGGGCCTTTCGCTAGCATTTACCATGCTTACATGGGCAACTATCGGCCCTCCAGTTCTGACGGGGCTGATCTTGTCAGCTATATTCGCCTGGTGGTGGCTTGGGCTTACCCTTTCGGAGATGCTTCCGATCATAGTCGCTGGGTCGATATTTATGATGATACTTTCTGTCCCGGGGACGTATCTTTGGCGATGGCAGTTTAAGTCGCGTATTTTATCCCCGTTGCGGGATCTCGGTGGCGTGATGGTCGAAGTAGGAAAGGGCGATCTCCGTCAACGAGTCGAAGTTGTGCGCAAAGATGAAATCGGACTGCTCGCAGAAGAGTGCAACCACCTGATTGAGTCACTGGCTGACATCGCGGGCAAGGTTTACGTATCCGCCGAGGCGGTTTCCTCCGCATCCAATGAGCTTTCTGCATCCTCAGAGGAGATATCGTCTTCGACTATGGAGATATCTTCGTCCGTACAGCAGATCGCCCATGGCGCGGAGCTTCAGTCCCACAAGATCGAAGAAACCACCCACTCCATGGAGACTATCAGCAGGACCACAGATGTTGTTGCGCGCCAGGCTCAGGAGGTGGCGGCGATGAGTGAGGAGGCCGCGAGGGTCTCCGTTACAGGGCAGAGGGCTACCGAAGAGGCTATTGTCAAGATAGGTGAGGTCCAGCAGGCCATTGAGATCCTGGCTGAGTCAGTCGAAATTCTCGGTAAGCGCGGCAGCGAGATAGGCACGATCGTAGACGTGATAACTTCGATAGCGGATCAAACCAATCTGCTCTCGCTAAATGCCGCGATTGAGGCTGCACGGGCTGGTGAATCAGGTCGCGGCTTCTCGGTCGTTGCGGATGAGGTTCGGAAGTTGGCCGAGGGCTCGGGCAAGGCCGCCGAGCAGATTGGTGAGCTTATCAAGGAAGTGCAGGAAGAGACCGCGCGCGCGGTAAAGTATATGGAGCTTGGCACGCGTGAGGTGGAAAGCGGCAGCGAGGTCGTGGGACGTTCTGCCGAAGCGCTTCGGCAGATCACCGACGTAGTGTCCCGCACCGCGATTTTGGCCGAGCAGATTGCAAAAGCGATGTCGGATCAGGTCTCCAGCACCACGGCGGTGGATACTTCGATGCATGATATCGCCGCTATCGTCGAGCAGAATGCCGCTGCCGCGGAAGAAACCGCCGCTGCCACAGAGCAGCAGACTGCCTGCATGGAGGAGATAGCCTCGGCTGCGCAGGAGCTTTCCGATATGGCTGCCAGGCTTCATGAGGCAGTAAAACAGTTCAAGGTCTAGTGATATATATGTCGAGCGCGACAGAACATACCGATGGGACATACGTAATATTTCGGCTTGGCGCCGAGGAGTACGGCCTAGAGATCGGCAAGGTGCAAAGCATCGTCCATTTCGATCAGCCGACGCCGGTACCTAAAAGCGATGAGTCAATTATGGGAGTGTTGAATTTGCGTGGCAAGGTGATCCCGATAGTCGACGTCGCCCGCCGGTTGGGCCGTGAGAGGTTCAGGCCTGGCTCGGGCTCGAGGATCATTGTAGTTGAAGGCGACGCGGGATTGATGGGGCTTGCGGTAGATTCCGCCAATGAGGTCACCGAGATTCGCGGGGATCAGATCCAGGCGGCTCCGGCGGCAGTATTGGGCGCCGAGGGCCTGGAAGTGTTCGATGGAGTGGCGAATCGAGATGGAGCGTTAGTTATATTGATGAACCTGGATCGCGCTGTACCGAGAGTTGAATACGTGCATTTGGGCGAGACCGTTGCGTTGGAAGGTGAATTCGATGTCCAAGACCGTTCTCGTAGTTGACGACGCTGCTTTCATGAGAATGATGATCCGCGACATTCTGTCGGGGGAGGGATTTGTTATCCATGAGGCGGTTAACGGTCGCGACGCGGTGGAAAAGTACGGGGAAGTCAGGCCCGACCTGGTTACCATGGACATCACGATGCCGGAGATGAGTGGACTGGAAGCTCTGAGGGCTATTCGAGAGAGTGATTCGCGCGCACGCATACTGATGGTTAGCGCGATGGGTCAGCAGAAAATGATTGTGGAGGCACTCGAGTCCGGCGCGATGGATTTTTTGGTAAAACCTTTTCAGCCGGCGAAGGTATTGGAGACCGTCAACAAGTGCCTGGCGCTACGGATACCGTGATTGGATGCGAGAACCGGTCAAAATCAAGGTCCTGGTTGTAGATGATTCTGCGTTGACGCGGCAGATTCTCACGCGGGCGCTGTCGATAGATCCGCGCATTGAAATCGTCGGTACCGCGAAAACAGGCGTAGAGGCGATCGAACTTGCGATGGAGAGACAGCCCGATGTAATTACGCTGGACATTGAGATGCCTGAGTTAAGCGGCCTGGAGGCCCTGCCCGTCTTGACGAGACAATGTGATGCGCGGGTTATAATGCTTAGCTCACTTAGCGATTCAGACTCAACATACCAGGCGCTGTCATCAGGGGCTGTAGATTTCGTCTGTAAGCCCAAAAAAGGTATCGCCAGTACGATGAATGAGCTGTCAGAGTACCTATTGAAGAAGATTCGTGTCGCCTATCGGATAGATCCAGCAAAGGTCGCGGCAACAGTATCCCGCCCTGAGGGCAAGGATTCCCAATGGGCCAAGGCGGGCTCTCTACCGAGGAGGAATGGTGAAGAAAGGGTATCAGGCCCGCCCCAACTCTCCGCGCTGGTTGCGATTGCCGCTTCGACGGGAGGGCCGAACGCTCTCGAAAAGGTGCTATCGGGTCTGGCACCTTCGATTCCTGCTGCTTATTTGATGGTTCAGCATCTGCCGGTGGGATTTTCTGCTTCGCTAGCCCGACGCCTTTCCAATGTTAGCGGCATTCCGGTTTCCGAAGCCGTGGACGGAATGCCTGTCCTTGCGGGCCGAGCGTACATAGCGCCTTATGGCGCGCACATGAGCGTGGAGAAGTCGGGCGACGGAGTTCGGATCCAGCTAAATGACGGCCCTTCGCAGCATGGAGTGAAGCCTGCGGCCGATCCTCTCTTCGCAAGTGTGGCGCGTGAGTTCAAAGAACGCTCGATCGGGGTGGTATTGACAGGCATGGGACACGACGGTGCTCAAGGAATGCTGGAGGTAAGAGACGCGGGCGGTACGACTATCGTGCAAGATGAGGAGACCTCCGTGGTTTGGGGCATGCCAGGCGCCGCTGTGCGTTCGGGCGCGGCCAGGTATGTGGTCCCGCTGGAGCAGGTTGCTGTTGAAATCCGAAAATCAATCAAGGCAAGAGGTGCATCGTGAGTGACATGGATGCATATCGCGATCTTTTCCTATCTGAGAGCGCCGACTATCTTCAAGCGATCACAGGCGGATTGCTCACGCTTGAGGAGTCTCCCAAGGATATTGAGCCGGTGGAGGTAATCTTCCGAGGAGCCCACAGCCTGAAGGGGATGTCGGCCGCTATGGGTTACGAGATGACCGCTGAGCTCACCCACAGGATGGAAGGGCTCATGGATGGCGTTCGAAAGCGGACTCGGCCAGTTGACTCAGAGCTTGTCGACCTGATGCTGGAGGCCGTTGATGTCGTCAGAGGACTGATCGACGAGGAATCGCAGGGTGGTACGGATTATAGCGCTGCCCAGGAGATCATGCAGCGGATAACTGAGATGGCGACGCGCGAGATTCAAGTCGAGGATTCGAACACTTCCGGGGAGGACGTACACCTCTACTCCGTAGTTGTTACGCTCGACAAGGAGTGCGTACTGAAGGCCGTGCGCTCTTACATGGTTATGAAGCGGCTTTCTTACATGGGGACGATAGTCGATACCGTACCCTCGGTTCGAGATCTCGAAGACGAGCGTTTCGACCAGGATTTTACCGTTATCCTGGAAACGAGCAGCCCCTCCGCCGAAATCATCAGGGTGATCGAAGAGGTCACGGAGGTGGAAAAGGCCCAGGTTACGGCGCATGCTGTCGCGCCTACCGAGGAAACTGAAGGGCAAGCAGACCCCGGGAGCCCGAAAGCCTTGGGCCGTCGCACCGAGATACCGAAGCTCTCGGAGACTCAGACCGTGCGAATCTCAATCGGTCATCTTGACTCGATGGTCGATCTCGTCGGGGAGTTGATTATCTTTCGCTCTCGCCTTGAGGCCATTGCAAAATCGCTAGGGAGCAAAGAGCTCGCTGAGGCCACCGAGGAGCTCCAGCGAATCTCATCTGAGCTGCAATATGAAGTGCTGGACACTCGTATGGTGCCTGTCGACAACATATTCAACCGGTTTCCAAGGATGGTTCGTGATTTGGCGCGGGATCTGGGTAAAGAGGTAGCATTTCGTATGGAGGGGCTCGATATCGAACTTGATCGTACCGTGCTTGATGAGATCGGAGACCCAATCGTCCACCTTTTGCGCAACAGCATCGATCATGGGATCGAGTCGCCCGAGGAGCGTAGGACCGCCTCCAAACCCGCAAAAGGCTCTATATCCCTTGTGGCCAAGCGCGAAAGGGATACTGTCAAGATATGCGTAAGTGATGATGGTGGCGGAATTGACGCAGGGCGAGTGTGGAAGAAGGCATGTGACCTGGGGCTGGTCAACCATGAGGAATACGATGAGTACACCGATGAAAACATCTTGCTGCTGACATGCGTGCCCGGGTTTTCAACCGCCAAGAAGGCCACAAAAGTGTCGGGTAGGGGAGTTGGCATGGATGCCGTAAAGGGCAAGATCGAGTATCTTGGCGGCTCGATGTCGGTTAGATCTGCATTGGGAGTGGGCACAACCGTCGAGCTCTCGCTTCCCCTGACACTCGCGATTATACAGGCGCTTCTAGTGATAGCTCACAATCAGGTGTTTGCGTTGCCGATCAGTCATGTAGATGAAGTCATGAGACCCGACGGAGTGCGGCTGGACACGATCGATGGTGCGCCGGTGCTGATCGGTAGGGACGGGTCTGTAATTCCGGTGTCGCGTCTCGATGAATTGCTCGGACTTTCTTCACGCGGGGGCAAGGTGGAAGCAGGGGAGCACGTGGTGCTTGTTCACTATGCCGATGGGATAAAGCGTGGACTTGTGGTTGGAGGGCTTGGGGGGCGGATCGAGGCCGTTGTGAAGCCACTAGCGCAGGTGTTTCGGAGTGTGAGGGGTGTCAGTGGGGCTACGGTGCTTGGGGATGGAAGTGTTGCATTGATATTGGACCCAAGGACGATGTTCTTGCATGGAGAGGGCCACTAATGGAGATTTCAAAGCTGACGGAGCTGCAACTCGACGCTATTCGAGAGATCGGAAGCATAGGGGCAGGACATGCCGCAACAGCGTTATCACAGTTGACAGGCAAGCAGATCGACATCTCCGTTCCGTCCCTTGAAATCGTTCCGTGTACTGAGGTTCCTCAAGTGTTTGGTGGACCGGAAAGGCTGGTCGGCGCCGTTTACGCGAGAATTCTTGGGGACATCTCGGGCAACATATTGTTTATGGTTGACAGGGAGTCTTCACTGGCGCTGGTCGATCTGATGCGTGGTCGCACCATAGGCACCGCCAGGACCTTTGGGCACGAGGAAGAAAGGCAGGTAACCCACACCGCATCAGTACTGATTGCCGCTTACATTGCCTCGATTGCCCGTCTTACGGACATGGATATACTTCCGTCCAGCCCGATGTTTGCCCTGGACATGGCTGGTGCCATCTTGCAGGTTGCGGCCCTCGAGGCGAGTCTGAGCTCCGACCAGGCAATTCTGGTGCGCACCAGATTCAGCGACGAGGGGACTTCGGTCGATGGCGCACCCTTCTTCCTTCCGGACTCCGCGGGGCTTGAGGTGATTCTTGGGCGACTGGGAGTAAAGTGATGTCGATGCTTCCCGATGGATCTCTCGATGCTGCTGAGGCTCCAGTCAGAGTCGAGGTTGGCCTTGGCGAGCTGGCGTATGCACGTCATCCTGATTACCTGATGACTCCTGCGCTGGGATCCTGTGTGGCTGTGACACTTTGGGACCCTACACTCAAGCATGGAGCGATGGCCCATGTGATGCTACCAGCTCCGCCACGAGTAGCACTGCCAGGCAACTCTGCAAGGTATGCAATCTATGCTATCGGTAAGATGGCGGAGGACCTCAGGAACGCCGGATCCCCTCGCCGGCGCTTGGTAGCCAAAATTGCCGGTGGCGCAGCGATGTTTCAGGCCGATGGTATTTTGGCCAGTGTCGGTGAGCGCAACGTTGAAGAAGTAAAAAAACAGCTGGCACTGTTGAAAATACCCCTACTTGCCGAAGATATAGGCGAGCGTCACGCTCGAACTGTAGAGTTACATCTGGACACCGGAGTACTGTTAGTGCGAAGTTATCTTTATGGTGTGAAGAGGCTATGATTCATGACACACGCATAGAGGGCAACCTGCCTTCATCGTTTGCCTCGGCAAGCGACACCGGCGCAGAAAGGCTCGGGGTCGCTATTGTCGGCGGCAATCTTCGTGCTGCCTCGATTTTGCGACTGCTCAGTGAGGTGGATAATATCGATGTTCTGGCGGTAAGCTGCGGCAATTCCGTTGCGCCCGCCATACGCCTTGCCGAAGATATTGGGGTTTACACGACACGAGACTTCACTGAGATATATCAGTTGCCGTCTCTAGGTTTGATCATCGACATCTCCGGCGATCCCGAGATATACAACGCCTTGCGCTCTCAGCGACCCTCGGGCACCGAGCTGATCGGAGCCACAGGAACCAACCTGATATGGGATCTTCTGGTGGCAAAGAAGCGCGGAGAGGAGCAAGAGAAGCTGTTCGTGGAGTTGCAGATCGCCTACGACAAGATCAGGAGCCACGAACGCAACTTGCAGATAAACCAGGAAAAGCTTGAGCGAGCCAACGAGGAGCTCGAATGGCGGCTCGCCGAGATATTCTTCACGCATGAGTTCTTTAAAGCGCTGACACTGTTTAGCGGCATCGACGACGTCTGTTCCCTGATTGTAGATGGCGCCAATGGAATTCTCGGTGCCGAGATATCGTGTGTGTACTTGCTATCGAAAGATGACTGGACGCTAAGACTCGCCGCTTCTCAGGGAAGATCCGAGGATCACTTCAGGCCTGTGATCTCGACAAGAGAAACGATACTGGGCAAGGCATTTCGAGAGGGAAGCGTCTACGAATCCGATGTGCCCTACAATTCAGAGTCGGCAGGCTGGCTGGTGGAGCCCGGAAGTGTAAGGTCGCAGGCGGCGGTTTCCCTAGGAGTCGGGGACCAGGTGCTAGGTGTGCTGGTGATCGGGTCTGCTTTCCACAGGGAGATGAGCGCTACTGAGGCAGAAAGGCTACGCGTGATAGGCAGCCAATCTTCGATCTCGGTTCACAACGCCCTACTCCATGATGAGCTGGAGCGCCTGTCCGTCACCGACCGGCTGACAGAGCTTTATAACCACGGCCACTTCCACCAGCGTCTTGAGGAGGAGTTCGGCCGCGCTGAGCGCTTCGGCCACACACTGGCTCTGATAATGCTGGATATCGACAACTTCAAATCATTCAACGATACGTATGGGCATCCTAGGGGAGACAGGGTTCTTCAAACGGTGAGTGCCGCGATTCGCAACAACTTGCGGGAGATGGACATAGCGGCTCGATACGGTGGTGAGGAGTTCGTAGTTCTGCTGCCCGAAACTGACGCTGAAGGCGCTTTGGCAGTGGCCGAGAGGATCAGGAAAGAAGTAGAGGAGACGCAGTTCGTCGTCGGAGAGGGGATTCCGCCGGTACACCAGAGCGTTTCGGCGGGCGTGGCGGCATATCCGGCTCATGCCAGCAAGGCATCTACCCTCGTTGATGAGGCCGACAAGGCGATGTATGTGGCCAAGCGCGAGGGGAAGAACCGCGTCAGGGTGGCAGGTTGAGCGTGAAGCCGATACTACCCGGGGCGAGGGGCCCCGCTGTCGAAGACGTACAAAGACGCCTGCTTTCGCTCGGCTACGACCTGGGCAGAACGGGCGTCGACGGAGTCTTTCTCGGCAAGACGATGGAGGCCATTCGTTCGTTTCAGGCCGAGCACAGCCTTCAGGATGACGGAGTGGTCGACCACAAGACGTGGGCTGCCTTGGTGGATTCGACTTTTACGTTGGGTGACAGGATGCTCTATCTTCGACTGCCACACTTCCACGGATCAGATGTCAAGACGCTTCAGGAAGCGCTGAATGTGCTGGGGTTTTCTGCAGGACAAAACGATGGCATATTTGGTGCACACGCAGATAGGGCCGTAAGGGAGTTTCAGCGCAGTTGCGGTCACAATGTTGATGGAATTTTTGGCCCGGAGACCGTCAGGGAGCTTATGGCGCTACGACATCTTTGGCATGGCAAGGCTGCCTTGACGCCTTTTGATCGCGTTGACATCGACACGAAGTGACCCGGGCGAAGTAGGCCCTGGAGCACGGGGTATAGTGGATTTACGCCACTTTTGCGCAGGCGGCCGCATCAGGGGTTGGCCCGAAATATGCTTTACTGGTCGCACGAGTGGCTAGTTGGTATAATCGTCGGCACACCCGATGAATAATATGTGGATATTCGACTGGGAGGAATCCCATTGAAATTTTTTCTTTCGATCTTCAAAGTTGCAACCGTCGCTGTTCTGGTCCTGCTGCTAAGTGTGGCTCCAGTGGCCGCGAATCCCAACATATCTGAAAAACGCGAGGAAGCCAGACGCGTCAAGGCTCAACTGGATGAGCTTGACAGGCAACTTGCTCTGGCTGCAGAGGACCACAATGAGGCCAGGGTTGCTCATGGTGACCTTGTGCGGAAGATCGAAAGCACACGCAAGGCCCTCGCCGAAACCAATGCCAGAATCGAGCAGCTTCAGACGGTATTATCGAAGAGCACAGATTCGATGTATCGCCGTGGACCCCTGAACTTTGTCGAGGTGCTTTTGAACACCGATGATCTTGGTGAGTTATCTGCAACCTGGGAGATGCTAAAAGAGATCAACAGGCAGGAAGCCAGAAACGTCGCCCAGCTCAAGGAAGAACGAATCAAGGCACAGCGTTACGAGGCCGAACTTGTTACCAAGGAAGCCGAAGCCAAAGCCGTAGTTCAGACGATGGAGTCGCGCCGGGCGACTATAGAATCCAAATTAAATGAGCGCAGGAGAATGCTGACAGGCCTTGAGGCTGAGATCGCCGCGCTCGAGCGTGAAGAGGAGGCCCGCGCACTGGCCGTCTTGCGTGCTTCTGTGGCGCGGTCATCCACCGAGCCAGGAGGACGCAGGTTCCCGCCACCAACCAGAGCCCCACGCAGCGAAGTTGTCAACATAGCGAAACGCTACCTCGGAGCACCTTATCGATGGGGGGCGGAAGGCCCGAACTCATTTGATTGCAGCGGCTTCACGCAGTTTGTCTTTCGCCAGGTCGGCGTCAACCTGCCACGCGTCTCAAGGCAGCAGATACGCGTCGGAGAGCGGGTTTCGCGCAATGATCTTCAGCCCGGAGACTTAGTCTTCTTCGGCAATCCGATTCATCACGTCGGAATCTATGTTGGCGGGGGAAGGTATATTCACTCTCCGCGCACCGGAGATGTCGTCAGCATTGATCCTTTGACACGCAGGGACTTTGTTGGAGCATCCCGTCCATAAAGTTCGCTCGACGCACAGGTTCCGTAGTCCTGATTGTGTTGTATCCTGTAGCACAAGAGACGTAGGAAACGGGATGGTTGATCATGGCTGAGATCGACGGATTACTAAAGATCATGGCAGAGTACGGTTCCTCGGACCTGCACCTGAAGGCCGGGAGCCCACCGGCCATACGCCAGAACGGCCGACTGGTGGTGCTTCGCGAGCGCTTTCAGGCACTGAAAGCCGAGGATACTCAGTTGCTTGCCATGGGAATAATGGACGAGCGCCAGGTGCGATCGTTCGAAAACCATCGTGAGATAGACTTTGCGTACTCACTTTCCGGGGTCGGGCGTTTTCGAGTAAACGTTTTTCACCAGCGAGGCAGCGTCGGTATGACTCTGCGTCGAGTGGCTACGGAGCGAGAGAGCATCGAGGGACTCGGCTTGCCCGGTGTAGTCAGAGCTCTCGCCGAGGAACCTCGCGGACTGGTGCTTGTAACTGGAACCGCCGGGTCGGGCAAGACTACTACTCTGGCCGCCATGATAGATCACATAAACTCGACGCGCGAAGGTCATATTGTGACCATCGAGGATCCGATCGAGGTCTTGCATCAAGACAAGAAGTGCATCGTCAATCAGCGCGAGATCGGGATCGATACAGATAGCTACTCCGATGCTTTGCGTCATGTCGTGCGCCAGGACCCTGACGTGATCCTTATCGGAGAGATGCGCGACCACGAGACCGTCGCTGCAGCGATAACAGCAGCCGAGATTGGCAACCTCGTTCTTTCGACCCTGCACACCATCGACGCCACCGAGACGATCAACCGGATAATCGACTTCTTCCCTCCATATCAGCAAAAACAGATCCGTTTCATGCTGGCCTCGACGCTGAAGGGTATTGTGTCTTTGAGGCTGATACCTTCGATCAACGGCGGCTTGGTGCCCGCTGTTGAGGTTATGGTGACAACCGGCACCATCAGGGAGTACATCCTGGATCCCGACAAGACCTACATGATCAGAGATGCCATGGATGAAGGCGATTACTATGGCATGCAGACGTTCGATCAGAGTCTGGTAAGGCTCTACTCTTCGCGCCTTATCACCTTGGACGATGCGATAGCGATGGCTCACAATGCGCACGATTTCAAAATCAAGATCAGGCAACTCGGCATCGATCCCCATTCAGCTGCCGAGAGCGGCGTCTACTGATATCAAACTTATTCATCGCCTAGCCGTAACCAACTGCCTTGCGGCTACGTTATCTATTGCGGAGCCTACTTAGTGAGCAACTGGAGAGAAGCAAGGCATATTGATAGGCTGGTAAAGAGGGCGATCAGGGGTGATGTCGATGCTTTCGGATCGATATTCGATCACTATGCCGATCGCGTGTATGCGTTTGTCAGAGCGCGAACAAGCTCTCCTCAGGACGCAGAGGACATTACGGGTACGGTGTTTCTCAAGGCGTTCGAGGCAGTGTCTGATTATCGGCAGCAGGGATTCGGATTTGGAGCCTGGTTATTCCGAATTGCGCACAACACGATCATCGACCACTACAGGAAAGCCGGAAGATTACCAGAGCCTGTCGAGGACATTGAATTTTACCCTATACAGGACCCTATCCTTCTGGACGAACTGATCGTTGCGAAGGTGGACGCCGAGATGGTCAAAGCTCTCATATTGAACCTCACACACGACCAGGCCGCCGTGATCGTCGCAAGGTTTTTCTGGGATATGGATGTCAGGACAACGGCGAGGTCTTTGGGAAGAACAGAGGGTTCTGTCAAGGCGCTTCAACATCGTGCGATGAAGCGGTTGGCTGACATGATCGAGGAATTAGCTGAAGATGAAATATAGGGAAAGATATCCCGCGCTTTCGGCCAAGGTGCGCCTTGCCGCCGAAGAGATGCCACTGGATGTGCGTGAGCGGCTGCGTCACCGCATTGTCACGCGCCTGGACAGGGCGGGCGTCAGACCTGTGGCATACAGGAGGGTGGCGGTAGTTCAGCTTGCCGCTATGATTCTTGCGGCGATGACTCTTCTCGGCGGAACGGCTTACGCCGTCTCTCGTTCGCAGCCTGGTGATTTTCTGTATCCGGTGAAGGAGTCCGTCGTCGGCATCGGCCGGATATTGCCTTCCGCCGAGAGATTGCCGGATGAGCCCACACAACGAAAAGTGGCTCCAGAGCCAGACCCCAAGCCGATGGAGCGCGAGGAAGAATCTGGTGCGAGCGAAAAGCCCGACGAGTCAAAAGATCCCGCTAACGTTCCCGGTAAGCCGGCTTCGGAAGAGGCTGAAGGGGCTTCCGACAAACCCAGGGGCTATGGCGAGGACTACTACGATGAAGCTGCGCCTACTGAGGACCACGATGAGCCCGCATCCGGCCAGTATCGCGACGGGGACGAGGAGATCGAGGAAAAGAGCGAGATCGAGCGTCGGGAGCCCTCTGGCTCCAACCGAGGGCACCGAAACGGCTATCCCGAAGATTAACGCACGGCAGCTACTTTTTCCGGGCGGCGAGTCTTTCATCCACGAGTCTGCCTAGCCAGGCTCCAATTGCAGCGCCTATAGTGTCGAATCCCCAATCGGCAATATCTGGTGTCCGGTTTGGGACGAAAGACTGGTGAATCTCATCGGTCACTCCATAGGCCGAGGCCAACAGTATCGCCAGGCATATCGCAGAGGCACGATCTGCTCCGGGCCTGAGCGCGATGAAAATCAAGGCCGACAAGATCAGGTAAACGACGACATGCGCCAGCGAGCTAAAACCTGTTGGAGGCAGATCGGTTCCAGGGATGGAAGACAGCCAGAAGATTACCCCGGCCCAAAGAAACGACGGCATCCAGAGGAGCACTCTGGGTGCGATATGAATCAGGCGTTTGGGCGCATGCCGTGGTAACATAATTCAGGGCATCCTTCTCGGGCATCGAGCGTATCGAAAGAGATCGTGTGGTCGAGAGTATTTCCGGGCGTTTAGTTTACCCGATTCGCCGCTATGCAGGAGGGATTAAGTGACCGCCTCCAGGCGCATGGAGATTGTGCTTAAAGTCGTATTTGCGGTAGTTGTCGCAGTGGCCCTCTTCCTTGCCGCGTCGGGGGTATATCTGTATCAGCTGTCCACAACATTGCCTGATTTTGCGGATGGCCCCGAGGTATTCAGGACAGCCCAGACCTCTGTCGTATATGCGGCTGACGGCTCGGTGCTTGCAAGGTGGCATGCCGGCGAGGATCGGACGGTAGTGCCGCTCGAGTCGATGACTGAGTCGCTTCGCGATTCGGTCGTAGCCACTCAGGATCCATATTTTTTCGAGCATCATGGAGTAAGCATCGACGTTATCCTCTCGTCGATTGGACTGGGAGGATCTTCGGCGGATGACAGCGCGCAGGATATCGTAGGCAGTACGATCACCCAGCAGGTAGTGAAGATGCTCTTTCCTGAGGAGAGGCGCACCCTCGTGCGGAAAGCACAAGAGGTGATGCTTGCGTATGAGTTATCGGTTCGGGTAGAGAAGTCAGATGTGCTTGCCATGTACCTGAACACCGTATACTTCGGCCACGGCGCCTACGGAGTCGAAGCGGCGGCACGTCGCTTTTTTGGCGTCCCGGCATCGGAGCTGACGCTCGCTCAGTCAGCTGTTCTCGCAGGACTTATAGATTCACCGGCGCGGTACTCGCCGATCAACGAGCCGGAAGCCGCCCTAAAACAGCGCAATCGGGTTCTGTCGAGCATGGAGCGGCTTGGATATATCTCGTCGGAGGCGAAAAGCACTGCTAGTGGAGAGCCGATCACACTTGCGCCACAGGTGAATGCCCCGAGTGTTGCCCCGTACTTTGTCGAGCACGTGAAACGGACACTCATAGATGAGATTGGGAAAGACCAAGTTTTTACAGGTGGGCTTCGCGTGCATACTACGCTTGAGCCTTCGCTCCAACGAGAAGCGGAAACCGCCGCGCAGAGTTTGCTCGGAGGGGTCAGTGATCCGGAATACGCGATTGTCGCAATCGATCACAGCACCGGGCGGGTGCTGGCCATGGTGGGCGGCCGCGATTTCGCGCAAAACCAGTTCAACCTCGCCACGCAGGGTCGCCGTCAGCCGGGTTCGGCGTTCAAAACATTCGTACTTGCCGAGGCATTGGAGCGGGGAGTTAACCCCGATCAGATATTTGATGCCACCCCATATACGGTTCAGGTGACCGACGGAACATGGGTCGTCAACAACTACGAAAATGAGGCTACCGCCCCTCGCGTTAGCTTCCGGGCCGCGACCAACTGGTCGATAAATGCGGTATACGCTCGGTTGATCATGAGCATGGGCGCAGAGAGTGTCGTAGATATGGCGCGGCGCACCGGGATTACCAGCCCTTTGGAGGCTAATCCCGCTATTGCGCTCGGCGGGTTGGAGATTGGGGTTTCTCCGCTTGAGATGACCTCGGCGTATGGAACCTTTGCCAACGGCGGAACCAGGATGCCTGTAGTTGTGGTCTCAAAGGTTACCGACAGCGAGGGGAACCTGATTTGGGAGCCGACGGCCTCTCCGGAGCGCGCTGTAGAAGAATCTGTGGCGCGACTGACCTCCTCTATGCTGCGGGGTACCGTAGAGGCCGGAACGGGGGCGGCGGCGAATATTCCAGGCGTTTGGGTCGCCGGTAAGACCGGAACAACCCAGTCCTATCGCGATGCCTGGTTTGTCGGTTATACCGACAATATTGTGTGTGGCGTTTGGGTTGGGCACAGAGAGGGCCAGATTGACATGACCAATGTCAGGGGTGCGCCAGTAAGCGGTGGCAGCCTTCCTGCTCAGATATGGAACCGCTTCGTCTCTCGAGCTATTCTCGTTCACGAAAAACCTATAGCTCCAGCACAAGGTAGTGGCGTCGCAACTTCGGAGGGGGGCGAAAGTGTGCCAGCCACCGAGGCGGCAGCCGCATTGCAACCAGTGACCATATGTCCTCAGTCCGCTAGAATCGCGGTGGCTGGTTGTCCGGATCCTCAAGAAATCTATTTGAAGGCCGAGGATGTACCGAGTGGCGTATGTACGGTGCACTAGGCGTAGATGACAGGATGCTAGATTGAGCTACTACAAGGTATTGCAGGTTGATCCGGCGGCCGAGCCTGAGGTCATCAGTAAGGCGTACAAAGCCTTGTCTTTGAAGTATCATCCTGATCGGGTCAACGGGATCGATGCTGACGAGGCGAACAGGCAAATGCAGCGCATAAATCAGGCGTATGCAGTTCTCGGTAATCCGGAAAAGCGTAAGGAGTATGATAGATCACGCATTGCGGCAGACGAGGTATCGTCCTGGGATAAGTTTATGGAGGAAGGCCTCGTGGGTTTGTTCCTTGAAAAGGTGAGAGGCGAATTACGGCGCTGAATGGGAAAAAGGGGTTCGCGCATTCAATCGCTTAGGTTGTTTAGCATGCCTGTAACGGTTTTGAGGATTAAGGGGTACGACACCGAGCCGTCATTTAATGGAGATCCGTTGATGAATGTTACTGGAAAGAAAAGCCCTTTTACCTCGATCTCCTCGGCAGCTTTTACGTGTGACTTTGCCACGTTTGTGTCAGACAGGTCGCGGTAGATGATTTGGGCAGCACTGCCGAAGCGACTTTTTAGTTCCTGGGCGATAATGGAGACGATCTCCTCCGGAGACCATGAAGGACCTCAACCGAGCTGAGCGCAGGCATTGCCAGAAGGCCGATCAAACACCTCGACGGTCACCGGTAATCCTTGAGACATGGCGGCTCCCTCTACTAAGCGGCAGGTAACTAACGTTGGATAAGGCCAGGGTTGAACACGGCAGCAGTATACCCTACAGGGTATGGTTATACAATATAGTCACGCACTCTAACCATGCCCGAGCGTCAATTGGTAAGATTAGCCTACTTAGGCAATAAGGACAGGAGATCACCTTGCGAGCTATCATAAGTTCAGTTACGGGGCGCCGACTTCTAATTCAAATGCTGCTTGCCGGTACCGCCATCGGAGTGATTTTTTCGCTCGTCGCATCCCTACTCGTCACCCCCAAAAGCGATATGCTCCACGTGGCTTTTTGGGCTTTGTGTATAGCGGCAGGGCTAGTGCTAGGGCTGGTGTGCACGTACGTGACCGTCAGTACAAGCAGATCTCTTTTGTCTGGCCTACTGGAGACCGCCGGTGCACGAGGGGCACTTGATGCCAGTATCTCAGGAGGATCCGTTGACGATATTCAGCAAGAGGCCCTGAAGCTATTTACCAAAGTCGATGATCTGCTAGATCAGTCGCTTTCGGCAAACACGGATATACGAGCGTTGACGGCACAAATTCTTGCGGCTACCGAGCAACAGGCATCCGGCGCCGCAGAGCAGGCAGCAGCGGTCAGTCAAACTTCGGCTACCGTAGAAGAGCTTGCGCAAACTTCAAAGCAGATTGCGGAGAACTCTTCCACAGTCGCCACAGCGGCTGAGAGCACGCTGGCGACCGTGGAAGATAGCATGCGTTCGGTTCTGGACACTGCGGAAGGCATCGAGGAAATACGAATCAGCACCCAACAGGTGTCAGACAAAATATTGGTTCTTGGAGAGCGCAGCCAGGAGATCGGCCGCGTACTAGTTATCATCGATGATATCGCCGAGCAGACGAAAATCCTTGCGCTGAATGCTGCTATCGAGGCGGCAAGGGCGGGAGAGGCGGGCAAGGGATTCGCGGTCGTGGCCGAAGAGATACGCAAGCTCGCCGATTCGGTCACGGATTCGACGCAGGAGATCGGTCGCGTGGTTCATGAGATCCAGACCTCGTCCTCTCAGCTAGTCATGTCAACGGAGCGGACAACCCACAAGGTCGACGAGGGTAAAATGCTGGCTCAGCGCACCGCTGAATGCCTGGATCGAATTGTGCGTCGGGCCGAGGGTACCACCGATGCCGCCAAGCAGATTTCGATCGCGACTCAGCAGCAACGTACCGCATCAGATCAAGTTGTATTGTCGATGCGAGAGGTCGCTCAGGTAAGCCAACAGGCCGCCGAGACGTCGCGCCAAATATCTACTGCTATCGAGGACCTGAATAGGGTAGCCGATTCGTTGTTGATCAAGTTAGCACGACGGCACACTGCCTAGCACGACGGCACACTGAGTGCCTGAGGGCGAAGGACTACGGCCACCGCAAGTGTATTTTCGATTTGTGGAGATTTTGCGGACAAGTTATTGAATGCGCTACTAGCATAGGTTATCGTGTGAGTCAGTAGTTTTGTGCGATATTTCACTTGCCAGCGGCGATGTTGTCAATTGAAGAGGGGCTTGTATGCAAAAAATATCACTTGCCGGATTCAAGGATCCGAAGAGACGGCCACGCTATATCATCTGGACAGCGACAGCGGCCTTCTTCCTGGCAGGTTTTATCCTTTTCGCGCTCATGGTCACCTCCACCAACTGGTTTTGCGCTGATATCTGTCACGCCGTTCAGGTAGATAGCGTTATGGCTTGGGAAAGATCCACCCACGCAAACGTCTCCTGCGTTTCGTGTCACATGTCTGTCAACATGAATCCCGCTGAGTTTCTGCTA
>JAGXSC010000070.1 GCA_018334075.1 Actinomycetota bacterium | reverse complement strand
CTCGCCGCTATCGCAGGCATCTCACTGCTGGTGGGAGGGATCGGCATCATGAACATGATGCTCACCACCGTGACCGAGCGCACGCGTGAGATCGGGCTTAGGAAGGCTATCGGCGCTGACGAGGGCGTGATCGCAACGCAGTTCCTCACCGAATCCGTTGTGCTGACATTGTTAGGCGGGGTGATCGGGATCGTAGTGGGCTGGGCGATCTCGAGTGTGGCAGGCTCCCTCATCTCAATCGTCCCGATTGTGTCGCTCGACGCTGTCGCGCTTGCGGTGGGCATATGCGCGTTCGTAGGTGTGGTCTTTGGCTTCTACCCCGCCCGCCGAGCAGCGCGTCTAAGTCCCATCGAGGCGCTCAGATATCAGTAGCGACCGTTAGGATCGCGCGAACTCGAGTAGTGGGCCGTATTCGAAAGAGACGTCAGCGCGGCGCAGAGCACCCATGTACTCCGCCCGCGTCTCGCCCGTAGAAGCAAGATTCGCGCCCCCCCCCACGTGAAGCGCCTTTCGCCAAGTGAAACGGCCAGTAGGTCGGCCGCCAACCGAGAGTGCCGTCCATTCCCGTTCGGAAACGGATGGATAAGGACCAGCCTGTGATGAAAACGAACTGCTATCTCATCGACTGACCAGGGGTATACGTCCACTGAGTCTACCTGTGCACGAACGTCGGCCAGCAGATTGTGGAGCTGGACTGATATCTGGGCGGGCGGCACCCCGATCGTCGTGACTCGCTGCCGCAGCGTCCCTGCCCACTTCCAGACGTCGCAGAACATGCGACGATGAAGGTCGCAGATCGAATCAGATGACAACAGAAGATCGACTGTCCATTTCTTGCGTATCGCCCATACCATCGCCTCAGTGATGTTATCGTGCTCGACCGTGTTCAGATCGTTTCGAGTGGCAACCCACGTAGGGATAAGGCCGTCCATCTCATCGGGGCCGAGAGGTGTTGCGCCCTCCGGTTCTACGAAGATGGGGTCAGCGTCTATCATTACTCGCTCCACCTCTTGGTCCAGAGGTGACGCGAGTTAGCAATTTCCTCTAGGTGCCTTTCCCGAGACGTACTGGACTCATCCGGCTCCTGGTCTTCGAGCCGCATAGTTTGATGAACGTACCACTCCTGCTCAAGCAGAATCTGCTCTGCCCTGCTCCGTACCGTCTGCTCAAGACTCTCGCGCGGTACCAGTGCGTAGACGAGAGTACAGTCCATCGCCTCGGCGGCACGCCTGAGAGTGGCCAAGCGTACTCCACCCTCCCGCTCGTTCGCCTCGATCTCGCTAACCGTAGCGCCACTCACGCCCATTCGCCTACCGAGCTCCGCAGCAGACATACCAAGGGCGTCACGAAGCGCCCGAATCCAACCGGCACGGGGCGACGCGAACTCAGAGGCTGCGGGCAGCCTTCGGAGTCTGGCGTCAAGCATTCGGCGAGCACGTCTTGCCTGTTCAGTTCTTTTCACAGGATTCTCCCTGTCATACCACTGCATTGCTTAATACTATACCCTGTGAGTGTCTTCTATTCAATAGGTAATAACCTGTCAATCTTGTTAGTTTTCACAGGCGCCGGTCGTCGATGGAAGCTGGCGTGTTCAGCATGTTTACAATGACCACACTCGCCAAAAGGAGGATGGCCACGCCAACGACGGCGAGCACCGCCGATGTCTTCCTGTTCATCGTCGTCCGCCCCCCTCAGCAGTCGTCCCATAATCTGGAGCCCTCGAACACGTCGTCGGATATGGAGTCGAGGAGTACCTTTTATGGGATCGCGAGGTCTAACGCCAGTCGCTCGTTCCATGATAGCGCATTGCACCCATTGACCTGCGCCCAGCCGGTGATGCCCGGATGGTCCTCGTGCGGAACTTGTATATGCGAAAAACTACAGTGGCGATTCCCGTAACAACGATACCGAAGACTCGCTTCATCCCTTAGTGCCGCTCTCGCTCTCTCCCAGGGCGTCCAAAAGCACGCCTTCAAGCTGTCTCGCCAACGAGTCTCTGCAAAAGCGAGTACTAGCGAGCATGAACGAGGAGTCTCGCATCTTCGACAGCCTATCTTGGTCACGCAACAGGGCATCGATGTTTCTGGCTGCTAGGGCAGAGTCTCGAGCAGGCACAACCAGACCCGCACTGTTCTCGCGAAACAGATCAGCAAGCCAGCCCTCATGGTTAATCACCACAGGCGTGCTCGCCGCCATTGCATCAAAGACCTTGTTTGCCGAGTTCGCATGAAGCACCGGTTGGTCTATAACAGTAGAAATCGCTAACGTTGCCGCACCCAACACCGCTGGAATATCACTCTTGGGCAGCTCACTCATAAAGCGCATATTCTTATCCAACACGCCGAGCTTAGCAGCCAGGGCCTTGACATCACTCAGGCATCGACCGCCTCCCACGACAAGAAACCTCACCTCGGGGTTTAGGCGCAGCATCTCCACAGCGACGTGAACAAGGTACTCAACTCCGTTTACAAGACCGACTGTCCCACAGTAGACAATCAGCGGATTCTGCCCAATCCACGACTCCGACATGCGCAGCTGCTCTCCAGCAATCTCTGCCGATGCGAACAACTCGATGTCGCAGGCGTTGGGTATCACAGAAACCTTCTCAGCAGGGTATCCTGTCGCGGTTACCCCTCTTTTCATGTCGGGCGAGAGCGCAACCACGCGAGCCGCATTCCTGTAGGCGAACCGCTCCAGCCATCGTGCAGCTACGCGTTCCAATGGGGTCCTGAGGGCTCCTAGCGCTATCGGGACTTCCGGCCACAGGTCCCGAACCTCTAGCACCATCGGCACGCGGCAACGACGCGCAGTGTATGCGCCCGGAAAAGCAATAGTAAGGGGAGTGCTACTGGCGAAAACAACTTCCGGACGAACACTGGCAGCGCGGGAGCCAGCAAGCAATGAGTACTGGCCGAATGCTCGCATGCGATCGCCATAAGTCATCGTGTTGGAATAAGGTACGTGGGTCCAGTGAACCTGGATACCATCCTCTTCCGTAACCACCCAGCCACTCGTCGTTCGCTCACCGAATCGATCCGTGGTTATCATGTCAACCGAATGGCCCATCGTTACCAGGCGCCGAGCGAACTCGAAAGAGCGCGTCCCTCCGGCCATGTTTGCTGTGTTGAAGTACTGATGTAGGTAGACGATCCTCAATGTGCTGGCTGCCTTCCGGGCTGAGCGAATACCCTAGTCACGATACCATGCAGCGGTTGCCTTGAATTGACATCAGCCTTGGGCAACCATTTGGAACAAACTCGACTATTCGCGGCTGCTGGCCAACAAATCTCGTTCAGGAAGGCATTCCAAACAGGCTTCTTACTAGAACCTTTTCTTCCCTGTTCAGGGCTACCTTCCATGCAACCAACACATACACTGTGGCTACGATGGCAATCCGAACCACGAGAGCACCCCAGGAATCAGCAGCACCATCCGCAAGAACAGCAGCTGCCGCTGTGGCCAAGCCAACAGGAACCCAGCTACCGCGAACAACCTCCTTGAAGAAACGTATCATATCAAGCCCCAGAACTCGGTGAAAGTAAACGTTGTTAAACAAGACATATCCGAGAATCCACGCTGCCGCAGTCCCAATCGCGGCCCCCACAATCCCAAAGTGGTCAACCAAGACTATGCTAAGCAAAATGTTGAATATAGCCACTGCCAGCGATACTACAGACTTCACCTTGTGCTTGTTCTTTGCCCACATTACATACAGGCCGACGTCGGATATTCCTGCCAGCATGGATGGCAGAATCACAATGAGCGCAATAATGTATGCCTCAAGGTGCTCCGGACCAACCCAGAGCGAGACGAAACTCTGCCCCAGCGTAACAAAACCCAGTACAGGCAGCGCCAGTACAAGGAGCTTGATGCGGCCAATCTTAATCATATAGTCAGTCAATTGCGCGTTTGTTGCGGACCGCGTAACCTGGCCAACCACATCCGGCATTAGGACATCAGAGATCACAACCGACAGCGCGAAAAAGAGTGAGGACAACAGAAGGCCGAGTGAATATACGGCCACGGCAGCGCTGGATATCTTGATTCCCACGATGATCACATTTGCAGAGTTGAACAACTGGAAGGCAAGTGCATCAACAAAAACGACTGATGAGTATCCGAGGATCTGTGCAGCATAGGGCCTCGAGACTGAGCGAAAATCGATGCTGACGCGCAGCTTCCTGAAGCAATACATGCAGCCGACAGCTAGAATCACAGCAGAAAGCACCACGTCAGCCGCGACAACCGCGACTGGTCCATATCCCTGAAGCAGCAATGCGACGACCGCCAGAGCCCGGACCACGTTTCTGGCAATATTAAAGACCTTGAGAAGTCCAAACTCACCGTAGGCTTTCATGACACCTGTTGTCAGGTTCAAGAGCAAATTCAATATTCCGTTTGCTATAAGTAGCGGGAGTAGCCGCTGCAACAGATCAATCTCGGCCGCAGAGAAGGAGCCAGCGAATACCTGCGGCGTAAACCGGGACACTACAGTGCCGAAGAGTAGCAACACTATCCCTGCGGCAGCGCTCACCGTAACCGAAAGCGCGAGGAATCGGGCTTCGAGGGCCTTATCCTGTTTTTCCCTGTACTCGGACACGTAGCGAACAACAGCGTTACTCAGGCCTAAATCAGCAAGCGCAAAGTATGAGGCCACGGACATGCCAAGTCGGTAGACGCCAAAGTCGCCCTCGCCAAACATGCGCAGCATGAAGGGCGTCAAAAAAAATGCCAGCAGGTTCTGGAGGGACAGGGCAAGGTACCCCAGAACGACGCCTGCGCGCTTACCGCGCATTCTGACAGCTCCCGGCAGCGCGTCCCAAATGCATCTTCGCTATAAAATGGTGCAACTGGAACCCCTTGACCGCAAGAATCTCCTTGAGCACTCCTGCGGCAGCGCCAGTATCAGGGACGTCAGGCCGACGCATATATCTTCCCTGCACCGACGGACACGCTGGACCATTCGCATTCCTATGTCGCAGGGCGGTGCTCGAATCAATACTCGTGCCACGCAGGTGCGCTGCGGTGGTCGATGCCTGTAGCTCACCAGGACCCCTCGTCCAAGTTATGCCACGCCGAATCACACGGGCGAAGCCGCCAGTCACGGTTCTCGGACTCATTCTCAGGAAAATCGCAGTAGCCGACGTACAGGGCTCTCTGTATCCGCAACAATTCCTTCTGGTAGCCTTACCGACCCGCGCAGTCTCCGTACCCATGCCCTTCTCCATGCTTCTACAGCCAGAAGGGTACGTAAGGGCTGACATCCAGGTAGCCACCCTCAGTATTCCAGTGAAAGAACAGTACGGCCGTCACCACCACAACATAGTTCACTAGTAATCGCGCACGAGGATCCCTTTGATGACTGATCACGAGTGGAATCAGCAGAATCACAGGGATGAAGTAATAATAACCCGCTCGCATCACGACGTTAGACTGCTCCGCAAAGGTCTGGAAGAAGATCGCTCCAAGTAAGAGGTTACTGTAGCCACGGGTAGCTAGATCATCATGGCCGCCAAACATGTAGGCAAGCACGTACACGGCTATCATGCCAAGCAGCATACCGAAGGCCCCGGTCGGCTCTGGTGCGCCAGACAACCCGCCATAGATGCGATGGGCCCACGCATAGAGGGGTTCGCGCACCAAATAAACTGCGC
Organism: Actinomycetota bacterium; assembly: GCA_018334075.1. Classification (NCBI taxonomy): domain Bacteria; kingdom Bacillati; phylum Actinomycetota; species Actinomycetota bacterium. The sequence goes on along the minus strand of JAGXSC010000070.1, from coordinate 9,906 downwards.
CGAACAGGCTAAGCACCAGCACCATCCATCGAGCATCAAACCTAGGCATATGGTAGAGCGGGTACGCGAAGAGAAACACCAGCGCTGAAGTGTGGAAGGTGGCTGCAAGCAGGACCGCTAGCACGAACCACAAAAGCCGCTTATCCTTGATAAATCTCAGGGCAAAGAAGCATATACCTATAGCAATGGCTTGCCTCAATCCCGAGAAACTGAACACGAAAAGGCCGAGGGTAACGTACAGGAGTATACTGAGCCACGCGGCCACCGAATACCGGCGGATAGTCGCGCCTATCGGCACCATCACAGCGGCCGCCACAATCCCGAGATATACCTGTGCGCTCACACCGAGTGCGGAAAACAGTTGCGAGAAGTACAAGTAGCCTGGTTCAAAGTTCATCAGGCGCCCCCCGCCGGCAATATCGAGAGTGCCTGCCAATTCATATGCGGGAATGTACGCTGCAACGTCGACCCCGACGCTCGGATGCCTCAAGCCCTGCAGTATAATGATCGCCGCAGATCCAACCGTTGCTGCAATCAAATTCCTTCTATCACGGTCGCCATGCGGCAACAGGCCGAGAAGGACGATCAGGGCTAATAGGCCGTAGTAAGGGATCATCGTCCCCGCTCCCTCGATTCACGCAAGTTCTCTCTAGTCACTTTGCTCATGCCTTAACGGCGCAATCAACCGCGTGCAGATCCCCCAGAAACTGCCGGTATTGCTCGAGATAGTCACTTGTCATCCTGTCTCGCGAGTACGTCTTGACAGCTGCCGCACGCAACGCTGCATGTTCATCTGGCGACATGGGAGCTGCGTGGTTCAACACAACAACCTCAAGGGCATCGATATCTCCATATGGTACGAAGGTGCTATAGTCTGGAAGCGCAATTGACTCAGGACCGCCCGACTCAAATCCTACCACTGGAGTCCCAGACGAAAGCGACTCGGCAGCCACCATTGAGAACGTCTCACGGGAACTGGTCAGTAGGGTGACATCCGCAAGCGAGTAGTATTGCGCCAATTCGTCCTGGTCATCAACTCGACCAGCATACAGGACATCGCCAGGAACCAGGTCTGCTCCGGCGGGCGTATTCCCGACTACGACCAGCACGATTCCCTTGCCACGCAGCCTTTGCGCGAGCTCAAGAACATAACTGCCGCCCTTCAAACCGCTACTGAAGCTCGATGTAACGTGAAGAACAACCCTCTTGTCTCCGATACCCAACTTCGAACGTAAGTCAGCGATGGGGCGAGGAAAGAAGATCCCCTCGGCGTCCACACCGTTCATCACTACCGCATGCTTCTTGTCACGCAGCATCGGCGATTGCTCCGCTCGAGTCTTCAACCAAGGTGAGACCGATACAACTGCGAGCTTATCGAAGCCCTCAAGTGCAGCATTCATCCTCGTCCAAGCCTCGGCGGTCCGGTCGAACAACCACGATTTCGTGGCCTCGCGGAGCTTGGGACACGAACCGCATCCGGTCATCCATCGCTCGCACTCACCTGAGGTTCCGCATCCTCCCGTGAACATGAAGTCTGCGTGTAAGGTCAACACCGTCGGAATGCCTATTCGCTTCAGGTGGTTCAAGAGACGGTAGATGTTCACGAAGTATCCGTTGATGCACTGCAGATGCACCACGTCAGGTCGCTCGGCCTCGATTGCTTTCAGCAAGCGCGTCGTGCCAATAGGAGCTCCAGCGTATGGAATCCCCGTCACTCGCGCCTGCAACGCGGTCAACTTCGCCTCGAACTCCGTAGTAGTCTTGCTCAACTGACGGCGATTGACATTCTCGCCCCGCCCGAAGTAAACAACGGATTCTACGCCCGCAGCCTCAAGTCCATGATGCAAGTCTTGCACTATCTTGCCGGTGCTGCCCTTGCCGAAGACTGAATTGACCTGCAGCACCTTCACCCCGACACCACCTCCCTGAGAACCACCTGAAACCGATCGATGTTGCCCTCAAAGGAGTGGCTCCGGGCGGCGACCATGAGTGCCTGCTTGGCGTATCGTGAACGCTCTGCCTCGCTTGAAATCAGTCGATCGAGAGTCCTCTCGAGATCATTGGGATCTGAAACGACCGCTGCGGCACCTGTCTCCCGGAGGTATCGCGTTAGCCAGAGCTCCGGAGGCGCGTAGATGAGAGGACACGCGCCACTAGCCATGTAGTCCGCCAATTTGGTCGAGAAGGCATATTTGATCTGCGAGCGATGACGCTCAAGAAAGCTCTCAGCATGAACGAGCACATGGGCGCGGTGCATTATTGACACAACTTCGTCGTATGGGACGACCCCCTTGTAGCGAATCCCTGGCGAATTCTGCAGGTCTGAAAGCACATTCTCGTTCAGCGTCCGCCCATAAACATCCAGGTGGAGTTCAGGATTGAGTCGCTGCAGAGCCGCCCCTACCTCGATGATCGAGACGTGTCGGCCGTGACCGAGGTTCCCGAGATAGGCAAAGGTGACGTCCGGGCTCCTGCCAATCTCGACTCCTGGCTTGAGGGTTGTTGGCGGCATCACGGTCACACCCTGGACCCCGTATGCATCTTCATGCACTCGCCTCAGGCCGTCACTGTTGAATACTCCGATGGAGGCGACTGCAAAGGCAAGCCGGGCCTGCCTCCTCAGAATCCGCATGAATGCCCGAAACATCAGGGACAGAAGGCTCGATTGGGAATCCGGCATGTAGTTCCGTGTCTTGAAGTAGTAGTCCTCATTACTCATGATGACCAACGGGATGCCTAGCGTCAGCGACAATCTACGTGCGAGAGCAAAAAGAAAGGGGGCGTCTCCTGCCAGGAGAAACACGACATGGGGATCGAACGCCTCAACCCATGACATGAAGCCCCGGTGCCTCCAGGACCCCAGACTCCAAACCGCATGACGCGCGAGCGAGGTGGTTGGTGTTTTCCTGATGCGGCGGCCACTCTGACCTGCCGTACTGACTCCTGACTCACCACTATCCACAGCGATGGATCTTCCTACCGGCGCCGACCTGCTCCATACCGACTTTAGCGCCTCACGATCTGTCACTAGGAAGTACTTATTGCACACTGGCGAATCTGGGGATTCTGGCCAGATGAAAAACTGGGCCAAGTTAGATATCGGCCAGCCAGAGAACAAGTCCTGGAGCGTACGTCCGTTGGAGCCAGTCGAAGAGAAACAGTTGTTGCTGATGACCAGAACGCGTGGATGAACCCCCTCATCATCAGAATGGCGATTCATTTGATCCCGCAAGCTGAAGTCTCTGATGCATCGTGCCAGCCAGTACCTCCAACATGGTCGTGCCCCGAAAGTTCTTTAAATTGCCCTCCGCGGTGGCTCCAGTCTAGGTGATGGCGGTCAGCCACGCAACCTCCTCTCCTTCGGCCTCAAGCATGCCTAAGAGGCGCAGGACGAGCGTGGCCTCAGGACCTGGGGATCTCAGTTCGCCCCAGTCCTTCCCTAGCCTCGCCGAGGATCTTCACGCCACCACGGATCACCGCTATCGCGATCACAACGCCGATGGCGAGGTCGGGCAGCGGCGAGTCTAGCCAGAGCACAAGCGCTCCCGAGACGATGACGCCGATGTTGGCGAGCACGTCGTTGGCCGAGAATATCCACGAGGCTCTCATGTGCACGCCGCCGCTCCGGTGCTTCGAGATCAAGGCGAGGCAGGTCACGTTCGCCACCAACGCAAGCGCGCCGAAGCCGATCATCAGCGCACCAACGGGGTCGCTTCCGTACACGAAGCGACGGGTCACATCGATGAGTACCCCTATGCCGAGCGCAACCTGAAAGACTCCGCTCGCGGCCGCCGCGCTCGCCTGCAGACGCACCGATCGCCCAACCGCATAGAGCGCGATGGCGTAAATAGAGGCGTCGGCGAGCATGTCTAGGGAGTCGGCGATAAGTCCAGCCGCGTTCGCAAGCCATCCCGCCAGAAACTCAATGACAAACATAGACGCGTTGATTCCGAGAAGCACGATGAGTGTGCGGCGTTCAAGTTCGGCCGCCTCTTGGATCTCACTCTCTGCGCAGCACATGCGGACTCCCAAGCGCGTCTTTGCAAGTCGTTACGCTAGTAAGAATATCCCAATGATATACGGCAATAAAACCAGCAATGCCAGCGAGGGATGGCCACGCCGCTCGGTGTTGCGGCTGTCCCAACTAAAGAGATAGACGGCCAGTCCAAACGCCAAAATGCCGCTTGTAAGTAACATGAACACCGAACTCCAGGGTGAAAATGCGGCCACTTTTCCCATTGCCAATCCATTGAAGGCGTTCATCGCTTGCGTGGCGGGTAAAAGCTGTGCAAATTTCCCGGCAGCGTCAGGTAACATGCTGTATGGCAGCATCATACCGCCCAATATCACGGATGGGACGAAGACAAGCTGCGACCATAGCACCGTCATGCGTGAGCTAGGGGAAACCACTCCGATCAGGATGCTTAACCCTGCGCAGGCAAATGCCATCGCTGCAAAGATCAAGACATAGTTGAGCCAGTTTACTGGCAATGGAGCTTGAAAGAACAAAGGCGCAGTGACTGTGATAAGCACTGCCATGATCGCCAGATGCAGGATGGTCGTCAAAGCCGGAATGACCAGGATCGAGATGGAAGGAATGCCGTTGATCTTATAACTACGGAAAACACCGTTTTCACGGGCGTTGACCAGTGGATCAGGTATCCCTAACAATGTTGCCGCCAGAATGGCAAATACGACCATCGCCGGGATCATGCCCTCCAGGAAGAACGGATTGATCTCGGCCATGATAAACCCCATCATCAGATAAAAACCCAAAGGGAATAAATAGTTCATCAATAGCAGCTGCTTGTTGCGGATACCCGCTCGAAATTCAAAAACAAAATGGTGGATAAAAGCGTTCATTGGGCAACTCCAGCGTTGGTGATTTCAAGGAAACGATCTTCAAGGGATGGCCGCTCCACGCGCAAGTCAATCAGCTCATCCCTTTGAGCATCGATATAGGCGATAATGGCTGACAGCGTAGAGCCGATATCGGAACTAAAGTAGATGCTGTATTCACCTTTTGCCGTGCGCTGGCTGACAGCCGGGAAGATGGCACCAGCGGCAGACAAACTGGAGGCTTGTGTCCGTACAGAAATCTTGGTCAGACCCGCGCCGGTAGCCGTTATCTCCATTGGCGTATCGATAGTGATGATCTTGCCTTGCATCAGGATAGCCACCCGATCTGACATCTGTTCCGCCTCGGCCATGTCATGGGTCGCAAGGATGATGGTGGTGCCGCCGCCTTGCAATTCTCGCATCATGCCATGCAGCTCAACGCGGGTGGCCACATCCAATCCGGCGGTAGGTTCGTCCAGAAAGAGCACCTGGGGGTTGTGCGCAACTGCCAAAGCTAACACCAGCCGACGTTGCTGTCCGGCAGAGAGTTCGTAGAACTGGGTATTCCGTTTCTCGACCAGGCCGAATCGTTCCAGTAAATCAAAGCGGGGCGCCACGTTGTGATAGGCGCAAAAGAATTTCATGGCTTCGTCTGGCGTGATGCTTTCTGGTAATCCCGCCGATTGCAATTGCACGCCGATCAGGTTTCGTAGTTTGCGGAACTCGCTTGCTGGGTCTAAGCCTGCCACCCGCAACAAGCCACCGTTTGGAGCGCGCAGGCCTTCCAAACATTCCAGTGTGCTGGTCTTTCCAGCGCCATTGGGGCCAAGTAAGCCAAATATTTCGCCTTGTTTTACGTCGAAACTGATGCCGTCCACGGCAACGTAATTGCCGTAGGTTTTGCGAAAGTCTTTTACTTCGATCACTGAGTTTTCCGTAGGTTTTATCATTCACGCATTATACATAGTATCTATAGGAATCTGCGTGCAGGCAATACGCCACCCTGATTCTAGCTGTGCGCAGGAGGGAGGTACAGGTCACCAAATCGTTTCCGGGACGTTCCCAGACCGCAACCTGCGACCGCCTCGAGTGGAGTACAGTGAACAGGTGACCCGGTTCGTGCGCACGGCTGACGCCGTGAGAGAGGGGACGTTGTGAGCGTACATAGGCTCGTGGGAATCTTCGTCATATTCGTCGTCGCGGCGTTTGGATGGATCCTCCTCGGCGGATCGATCGAGGCGCGAACGCACCAGGCTGACGGAAGTGGATGGGAGAGTGTAGGTTCGCTGTGGGGTGAGCCCCAGATCCAGTCCGCGCCAAGTTTCTCGGCGAATGGGAGTCCGATACCGATCGCGTCGAGTGCGATCACGGCCGACTTCGACCTCGATCAGCGGCGCAGGGGACTGCTGTGGTACTCGACGTACTTGGTCGACTTCACTGCGGTGTATGGAGTTCGCAACGCATCCAGTGAGACCACTCAGGTCACTATGAGGCTGCCGTTCCCAACCGCGAGCGGTATCTACGACGGGTTCGCCGTCACGGTGGACGGGACGACAGTGCCCATTCGCTACAGCGAAGGAGCAGCGATCGCGAGCTTCCCGCTGCCTGCCGAAACCACCGTACGTGTCGAGACCGGCTATCGCACCCAGGGGCTCGCCGAGTGGCGTTACGTGGCCACCGATGGGGTGGGGGTCATTGATGATTTCTCGCTCGTGATGCGCACCGATTTCGATGACTTCGACTTCCCGTCCGACGGTGTCTCCCCGACTTCCAGGCAGGCCACCGATGAAGGCTGGGAACTCACTTGGCGCTACGACAGCCTCGTAGGCGGCCGTCCGATCGCCATCGCGATGCCCGAGCCGCTCAATCCCGGACCAATCGCATCGCGGATATCGTTCTTCGCGCCCGTCTCGCTCATCTTCTACTTCGCCGCGATGGTGCTCGTTACCGCGATACGCCGGGTCAACATCCACCCCGTCAACTTCGCGTTCCTCGCAGCCGGGTTCTTCGCGTTCCACCTGCTCTTCGCCTATCTCGTCGACCGCATGGATCTGCTCACTGCATTCGCGATCTCCTCGGTCGTCTCGGTTGCTTTGTGCGTGAGTTACCTTCGCCTTGCGGTCTCCGACCGTCGGACGCTGCTCGAGGCTGCGGTAGGTCAGTTTGTGTTCCTCGTACTGTTCAGCTTCAGCTTCTTCTTCGAGGGCAACACGGGGCTCGCCATCACAATCGGAGCGATCCTGACGCTCGCATACTTCATGTTCCGCACCGCGCACATAGACTGGTCCGAGATGTTCGAGCGCAGTGCGATGGAGCGTGCCGAGAAACGGGCCGCGTCGAGGCCTTCAAAGCTCGGGCGATAGACGCGCAACCGGACATCGAAGCTCAGTATGCGCGCGCATCCGACACGCTCGCATGCAGCGAGCAGCGTGCAGTCAGCGAACCCTATCCTCGCGGCGAGTCGCGGATGAGATGCGCGGGTTAGGCAGAACGCAGCTCGAAGAGGGTCACTTCCGGCCTGACGAGGAATCTGGTCTGATTGGCAAGATGCCCGACGCCGCGGCTGACGTAGAGCTTCCGATTCCCGACCAGATCGAACTTGCCCGAAGTGTACAACTTGTTCAGGACAGGCAGCCGAGGAGGATTTATGAAAGGCAGTCTCACCTGCCCGCCATGAGTGTGGCCAGACAGAACCCAGCTCTCGAAGCCGTCCCAACCGTCGTGATCGACAGTGTCGGGATTGTGGGACAGGGCGATCATGGCCGAATCGGTGTTCAGTCCAGCAAGGCTGCCAGCGAGATCGAAGCGCCGGGCCCATAGATCGTCCATCCCGACCACCTGGAGCCCGGCTACGGACGCGATTTCGTTGGAAAGGACGCGTATGCCGACGGATTCGAGCTTCGCCGAGAGTCTCGCTGCGTGCTCGACATCCGACCAGTTGACGCCGTAGTCGTGATTGCCGAGAACCGCCAGCGCGGCGAGCTTCCCTTTTGGGAGTCGGGAGTAGATCCGTTCCGCTTGCTCGACGACACCTGCGTGGTGCGCAGTCAGGTCGCCGGTCAGCACCACGATGTCGGGATCCAACTTCGCGACGGTCCCGAAAGTCTCAAGCACGTAGTCGTCCGAGACGTGTTGTCCGACATGAACATCGGAGAGGTGTACGAGCCTGGCTCCCTCGAGCTCCGCCGGCAGGCTGCGTACAGGCATCGACAGGCTCACGACGTCGAGCCAGTGGGGTTCGATCAACCAGGCGTAGCCGCCGATTCCAGCGACACTGGCGACTGCCGCGGTCGACCCTATCACGAACTGCCGACGGGTGATCATATCGAGGAACCCTTCACGCGGCTGAGTGCCGACGAGCGCTTCGAACCCGAGTATACCGCACGCGTCATGGACATCGGGCCGAGCAGGGCGGTGCGTAACGCACCCCCTAGGCCCTCGCGCTCCAGGAGCTTCAGCACCCGAGACACATTGCCCGGATCTGTCCGCACAGGATCCTCGTTTTCACTTCGGCAGCCAACACGGCTGCCTAGCGGGGTCGTGCCTACTCGAGCGCCCGCAGTACCTCGGCGCGCACAGCGGGGCTTACTGCACCAGCGCCTCCAAAGAAGGTCACCGTGTCGATCGCGGCTCTGTTGGCCTCAAGCGCTGCTTTCGTGTCGGGGTTTAGTGAGGCAGAAGGCGTGAGCAGCATGACGCTGCCAGCCTTGCCTTGCAGCACGCCTCCGGCAAGAGCGTCAGGGAAGTTGCGGCTATTGGTGATGCCAACGCGGTTCCACGTGTGCCCTGCGTTTGCGACCGCCCAGCTCGAAATGGCCACAGCCGTCTTGTAGCGGTCCCTCCCATGGAGTCGTTCCACGCGGTTGGCACCGAAACGACCATCCAGGTAGTTTTCTGTTGCCAAGGACACCACACCGGTGCCGCCTAAGATCACGACGTCGGTCACACCGTTCATCGCGGCTCTGGTGGCAGCCGAGAGTCCCGTGCGTGGATGCGCAAGGTAGATCGGCCACTTGTTGGCTGCGGCGAGCGGGGCTGCGGCGAGCGCATCGGGGAAGTTGCCGCCGGTCGCCACGAATACGCGGCCGTCATAGTTCGCCCCGAGGAGCTTTCTTACTTCAGCTGCAACAGCATCTGCCGTCGCATAGCGGTCGTCGCCCCTGATGCGAGAGACATTACCTGCGCCAAGCTCGGTCCTTAGCGTGCTTTCCACACCCGGGCCAACCGCGCCAGTGCCGCCGAGAATGATGGCTCTCGCAGCACCAAGGCGCCTGATCTCGGCCATCACAGCGGCAGGGATGCTTGTCGGCTCTACAAGGAGCACCGGTCCGTCGAGTGCGCCGGCAAGCGCTGTGCCGCCGAGCGCGTCGGGGAAGTCACGTCCGGTAGCGATGACGACGGTGCGAGCGCCCAAGGGGTTTAGACCGTCAGGGTAGGCTTCAACAGACGCGTCCACTGCGGTGTCAAAGCGCGTGCGGCCTTCTACGGGGATAGAAGGCGGTGGTATCTGCTCAAACTGAGCTGTCACACTCACGTTTGCGATGACGTCAGTGTCGGTGCGGGTGGCGGTCGTAAGCCCATCTGACCACTGGACGAACCTAAAGCCTGCGCTAGGGACGGCCGTGACAGTAGTGCCACTAGAGCCGTGCGTGACTGTTTGTGTGGGGGCTCCCGATATGGTGCCGCCCTCGCCTGCTATGTAGGTAAGAGTGTAGGTGAGACGCTCGAGCGCGATGTCGCGCACCACAGGGGTCACGCCGTCGAACTCGAGAGACTCCGTGGTGGAAGGGATGTGGGAAAGCGCACTAGCGGTGACTCGGTAGGTGCCAGCGTCGGGAAGATAGAGAGCGTAGGTGCCGTCAGCGCCGGTCTGCGCCCAGTCCACCCAGTGCCAGGTCCCATCCTCAAGACGTTGTTCGGCCTCGACAAATGCCCCCTCGAGGGGCAAGCCGGTCACAGCGTCGGTGACCGTGCCGGTGACAGATGGCGGCATCGGCGTGAGCGCGATGTCGCGCACCACAGGGGTCACGCCGTCGAACTCGAACGCCTCCGTGGTGGAGTCGAAAT
>JAGXSC010000069.1 GCA_018334075.1 Actinomycetota bacterium | reverse complement strand
GTGCCATCTCCGCCCAAGGCGACAGTCAGCACTGGTACGCCTATCTCGGCGGGCGGCAAGCCGATAGAGGTCATGCCCGTCTCCCGCGCGTCATCGAGCGTCAGTACCGGGCGAAATCCCGAACCTTGAAGCCACTCGACAAGCTCCCGGACTGCCGACACGCTAGCCGGTTTGGCGGTATTGGGAACAAGTAGTACCCGCACTGTCACGCCCCTAACTTCTCGTGTGCCTCGGCGACGATCGCCTCGACATCAATGGCCGCCTCGGAAAGACCTGTGCCCTTTTGCGCCCACAACCAAAACTCAATATTACCCTTAGGCCCCGTTATAGGCGATACGCACGCCCCTCGGGTGGTCGCCCCCAAATCTTGCATCCCGTCACATGCGCGCTGCAAAACCTCGCGATGGAGTAGCGGATCGCGCACGACACCCCCTTTTCCCACACGTCCCTTACCAACTTCAAACTGAGGTTTTACCAGGGCAAGCAAACTCCCCTCCTCGGCGAGAAGATCGATCACACGACCGGCCACGACAAGAAGGCCGATAAAGGACACATCGACCACGGCCAGATCGAAGGGTGCGCCGAGGGCCTCCGGTGTCGCATGCCTGATATTGGTTCGCTCGAACACCGTGACCCGCTCGTCTTCGCGCAAGCTCCATGCCAGCTGCCCATATCCGACATCCACAGCGGTCACGCTGCGAGCGCCGCGTTTTAGCAGGCAATCGGTAAATCCGCCGGTCGACGCGCCGATGTCGATCGCGCGGACCCCTGAGACATCGAGGCGAAACTCATCCAGCGCGCCTTCGAGCTTGAGTCCCCCACGAGAAACGTACTTCTTCGCGGCAGCCACTTCAATAGTCGCGTCGTCGTCCACCCGTTGGCCCGGCTTGATAGCCTTGACAGAAGCGACTCTCACCTCTCCCGCAAGAACGGCGGCACGCGCCTTTTCGCGAGTCAGGAAGAAGCCTCTGCTAACCAAAACGTTGTCGAGCCGCTGATGCGCCATCTTTGATCCTGGTCTGATGTCTCGCGTCGCCCATGTCGAGCAGCCTGCCGAGAACCGCTCCGCGAATTCCCTCCGGCGTCAATCCAACCTCTTCGAGCAACTTATCGGTCGCGCCGTGCGTCACGAAGCAATCCGGTATCGCAATGCGCAAAACGGGTGTCGCCGAGCCCATGTCGGAAAGCGCTTCTAAAACCGCCGATCCGAGTCCGCCAAGGCCGGTGTTCTCCTCCACGGTTACGATGAGCCTGTGATTTTTGGCCGCACCAAAGAGTGTCTCCATGTCCAAAGGTTTGACCCAACGCATGTCGACTACGGTCGCCGAGATATCGTCATCGGACAGTAGCTCGGCAGCACGCTCCGCTGCGGCGACACTTCTTCCCGCAGCCACGAGCGCGACATCGGAGCCAGTGCGCTTTATTCTAGCTCGGCCGACCTCCAGAACCACCGGAATCTCAGGTACTGCCACCCCCGGACCAACTCCGCGAGGGTACCTGATCGCAGTCGGAATGTCGTGCGAAAGTGCGGTGTGCAGCGCATGAACAAGCTCGGCCTCATCGGAAGGGGCGAGCAGCATGAGATTCGGCACGGATCTCAGATACGTGAGGTCGAATACACCGTGGTGGGTCGGACCATCCTCTCCGACCAGTCCCGCCCGATCCAGGCAAAACACAACCGGCAGATTCTGCAGGGCGACATCCATGATTATCTGGTCGTAGGCGCGCTGGAGAAAGGTGGAGTATATCGCCACGACCGGGCGCATTCCGCCGAGAGCCAGGCCGGCCGCAAACGCGACCGCATGCTGCTCGGCTATGCCGACATCGAAAAAGCGCTCAGGGAAGTGTCGCTCAAACAGGTCAAGGCCGGTGCCCGAAGGCATCGCCGCAGTAATAGCCACAATTCGATCGTCGCGGGCGGCCTCTCTAACCAGGGCCTGGCCGAACACCTCGGTATAAGCAGCGGTCGCGGTAGCACCTGAAGATTCGGATTTTCCGGTCTCCACCGAAAAAGGGCCGACTCCATGAAAGGTATCGGGTTTGTCCTCGGCGTGCTCGTAGCCCGCTCCCTTGCGAGTGACGGCGTGTATGATCACCGGGCCGTCGACGAGCTTTGCGAGATGTACCGCCGATTGCACTGCGGTAATACTGTGTCCGTCTATCGGCCCCACATACTTGAGGCCAAGCTCCTCGAAGAACATGCCCGGGACGAGCAGCTGCTTGACCGACTCCTTTGCCGCCTCGCCCGCGGCCACCATAGCCGCGCCGATACGGGTACGGGCCAAGGCTGACTCGACGTCGTCCCGAAGACGGTTGTAGCGCGGATCGAGCCGCACCCTGGCCAGATAGCCAGCGAGCGCTCCGACGTTTTGGGCGATCGACATCTCATTGTCGTTGAGCACGATGATAAGCTTTGTTCCGAGGTGACCGATGTGGTTCATAGCCTCGAAAGCCATGCCTCCGGTCATTGAGCCGTCTCCGATCACCGCGAGAACACTCTCCTCGCCGCTTCCCGCGTCACGGGCGAGCGCGAGGCCGTGCGCTACAGAGAGGGAATCGGATGCGTGCCCCGTGTCGAAGGCGTCGTGCGGGCTCTCGGCCCTCTTCGGAAATCCACAAACGCCGCCGTACTGCCTGAGGGTGTGAAAATGCTCCCTTCGGCCGGTAAGCAGCTTGTGCACGTACGATTGATGCCCCACGTCCCAGATGATCCTGTCACTTGGGCAGTCAAGGGCTCTAAGCATGCCGATAGTCAACTCGACCACCCCGAGATTTGGGGCTAAATGGCCTCCATTGCGCGCCACAGTAGCGACGAGCTCCTGCCGGATCTCCTCTGCAAGTGTGCCGAGCTGGCTCTCGCTCAAGTCACCCAGCTGACATGGGGAGTCTATGGTGTCCAAAATCCTGTCAGGGCCCAAATGGCACTCCCTTAGTTGTCCGGCGATTCCACAGCCTGTTCGTCGCCTGATTCATCGGAGCCTTCAAGCACGCTCCGCCATTCGGTGTGGTCGGACTTCTCGGTGCAGATATTGGCGAGCTTGACGCCCTCCTCCAGCAGATCGAGGCTCTCCTCCAAAGAGACGTCCTTCTTTCTTACCTGCGCCACTATCTCTTCGAGTCTCTCTCGCGCCTGCGTGAATGTGTGCTGTTCGTCAGACATCCTTTCGGATCGAACCGTCCTTTCTTTTCGCCGCCGAAGCAGCAACCTTGCCGAGAACCCCGTTTACGAACTTCGAGGAATCCTCGCCGCCATAGATTTTGGCTAGCTCAACGGCCTCGTTGATCGAAACCGAAACCGGTATGCCCTCCAAAAAAAGTATCTCATAAGCGGCCAAACGCAATATGTTGCGATCCACCAAGGGCATACGCGCTACTGTCCAGTGCTCCGAGATAAGTCCCAACGTCTCATCGAGATCGCTCTGTCTGGCCTGGACTCCAGTGATTAGCTGGCGGCAGTAGGGCAAAGGCTCACCGCTCTCTTCGCTGTGCGAGCCGGAGTGCAAAATGGACTCGACGCTATCGCCGGTGATCTCACGTTGATATAAAATGTGCAGCGCCTGCTGTCGCGCGCGTGAACGTTCAAGCATGACTGGTTGCATCCACTCCCTGCTGCCCCCCCCTAGGAGGGGAACTCTATTCCGTCTACGAATACATCGACGGAATCGGTACTCAATCCGGCCTGACTTGCGAGAGCTTCGGCAACAGTGGCCTGAACCGCTGAAGCTACACTGTGCAAGGGGTTGCCATATACAACGCAGATGTGGACGGAAACCTTCGCGCGGCCACTCTCATCGACGAGCACTTCGACAGATCGGCCGGCGGTGCGGCTGCTGGATTTTCTCATCAGCCGAGCAAGTCCCGATGGACAAACCCGGGCAACACCCTCCACGCTTTCGGTGGCCAGCGTCACGATGGTATCGAGAACCCCAGGCGCGATCCCTACTCCTTCGACTTTGATCTCTTCAGACATCTCAAAACCCCACAGACGGAATCGGACTGATCATTTAAGGGACATATGGCTATCTATGAAATCAGTATAAACTTCCCCGGCCTGAAAGGCAGGTATCTCAATCACCTGTTGATGAAATGGAACCGTTGTCGGGATTCCGACGATGATGAACTCATCGAGCGCCCTTCGAGCCCGCGCGATCGCCTCATCACGGTTCTCACCCCAAACAATAAGCTTCGCAAGCAAAGAGTCGTAGTTCGGGGGAACCGTGTAGCCGGAGTACAGATGGCTGTCCACCCGCACACCAAAGCCACCCGGAGGATTGTACACCTTGACCATGCCCGGATTCGGCCGGAAACCATGCGCCGGATCCTCGGCGTTTATCCTGAACTCTATTGCGTGTCCACGCATGACGATGTCGTCCTGATTGCAATGCTTCATGGGGTGACCCGCGGCGATACGCAGCTGCTCCTTGATGATGTCTACGCCCGTAATCTGTTCGGTGACAGGATGCTCCACCTGTACACGAGTGTTCATCTCCATGAAGTAAAATCTTTCATCGGCGTCGAGAAGAAACTCCACTGTGCCGGCGTTTACATAGTCGACCGCCCGCACAAGCTTCAACGCCGCCGATCCCATCTCGGCACGAAGTTTTGAGTCGAGAGCCGGCGAGGGGGCTTCTTCTATCAGCTTCTGATGCCGCCTTTGAACCGAGCAGTCCCTCTCGAAGAGATGGACAGCGTTGCCGTGCGTATCGGCAAGGACCTGAAACTCGATGTGCCGAGGGCGAGCGAGGTACTTCTCGAGGTAAACACCATCGTGTCCGAATGCCGCTCCTGCCTCATTTCGCGCGGCGACGAAGGCGGATTCGAGCTCGCTTTCTTCCGAGACAACCCGCATCCCCTTGCCACCGCCACCGGCGGAAGCCTTGATGATCACCGGGTAGCCGGCCTCGGTCGCAAAGTGCAGCGCATCTGCGACGGTCTCGATCTCCCCGTCGCTTCCGGGCACACAGGGTACGCCAGCGGCCATCGCAGTCGCACGCGCCACAGACTTATCACCCATGCGCTCTATGGCCTCTGGAGACGGCCCGATAAACACGAGCCCCGAATCTTGAACAGCGCGCGCGAACGCCGCGTTCTCGGCGAGAAAACCATACCCCGGGTGAATCGCCTGCGCACCGCTCATAAGCGCGGCCGAGATCACGTTGACCATGTTCAGGTAACTTTTGCTTGAAACTGGCGGGCCGATACAAACAGCGCTGTCGGCCATTCGGGCATGCAGGCTGTCGCGATCCGCTTCACTGTAAACGGCAACAGACTCTATGCCAAGCTCCTTGCAAGAGCGAATGACACGGAGTGCGACCTCACCACGATTGGCGATCAATATCTTGCTGAACATCCGCGAAACCTACGCCGGCTCGTAGTAGAAAAGGGCGGTACCGTACTCCACCGCAGCAGCGTCTGGCAGGCACACTTCACGGATAACTCCGGCCTCCTCGGCGGTGATCTCGTTCATGAGCTTCATCGCCTCGAGAATGCAAAGAGTCTGATTTTCCGCTACCGAATCCCCGACCTGGACGTACTCGGGCGACCCGGGAGACGGAGAGCGATAGAACGTTCCGACCATAGGAGCGATAACAGGTTTCCAGTTCGCCGGTCTTTGATCGCCATTAGGTGAGTGGGCCGGCGAAGTTTGTGCAGCGGCGCCCGAAGCAGATGCGGCAGATGCGGAGTCCTGACGGGACTGACTGGCGGCAAAATCGCCGGATCCGGTTGTGCCCTTTCGAACTACGATCCTGGACTCGCCTTCCTCAATCACGATCTCGCTTACATCGGAAAGCTCGATGATCTTCACGATCTCGCGGACTTTATTGACATCCATAGACTCATCTCCCTCCATGACGGTTTTGACCTCTTCGCCCATCCTGAAAACGGCGCCGGTCAGACCGTCCTTGTTTGCCTGCAGGTAGTTGCGCGCCTCGTTAGGGAAGAGGGCATACATTAGTACGTCCTCCTCGCTTTGAGCAAGCTCTCCGATCTCGGCCTCTATCTCGGCGTAGGTCGTTGTCGCCAGTGAGCCCGGGCGCACATCGGGCGAGAGCGGCTGCTCATTGCCCAAAACTTTCTCGACGATCGCGGAGTTCATCGGCCCTGGAGCACGACCGTACAGCCCGCGGATGTAATCCTTCATCTCCTGCGGCACGACGTTCCAGCGCTTGCCGGTAAGGACGTTTATCACCGACTGGGTGCCAACAATCTGTGACATCGGAGTGACCAGCGGAGGATACCCCACCTCGGCGCGAACCTTCGGTATCTCGGCGAGAACCTCTACCAGCCGGTCACTGGCGTTTTGCAGCTCAAGCTGGCTAATGAGGTTAGAGAGCATTCCTCCAGGAACCTGATGGCTGAATACCTGCATGTGCATCAGTGAAGTCACGCCGCGCTTGAAGTTGTTGCGAATGCGAACATCCTCCCAGTACTCGGCGATCTCGAAAAGCAGCTCAAGATCGATCCCGGTGTCGTACTGCGATTCCTTTAGAGCGGCGACTATCATCTCGACAGCCGGCTGACTGTTGCCGAATGCCAGCGCGACAACCGCCGTATCGATGATTTGCGCGCCTGCTTCGATGGCTTTCAGGTAGTTCATCGGCGCCATCCCGCCGATGTAGTGGCAGTGCACCCTGATCGGAAGCCCTATCTCCTTTTTCAGCGCCGCGACCATCTTCTCGGTGCGAAATGGAGTGAGCATCCCCGCCATGTCCTTGATTCCGATGATGTCCGCCCCGGCGTCTTTGAGCTCCTGGGCGTGCTCCAGATAGGAATCGAGTGTGTGGACCGGGCTGACCGTGTAGCTAAGCGCGCCTTCAAAGATTCCGCCGCACTCTTTAATCGCTTCTGCGGTGACCTGGATATTGCGGATGTCATTGAGCGCGTCGAAGTTTCTGAAGACATCGATGCCGTTGCGCTTGGAAGCGTGCACGAATCTGCGGCAAAGATCATCTGAGTAGTGCCGGTAGCCTACCAGGTTCTGGCCGCGAAGCAGCATCTGCAATGGGGTCTTCGGGCAGCTACGCTTGATAGCCCTCAGGCGGTCCCAGGGGTTTTCGTCGAGGAACCTCAGTGCGGCATCAAAGGTAGCGCCGCCCCACACCTCGAGCGACCAGTAGCCGACCTGATCCATCTTGTCCAAAATCGGCAACATATCACCCAGGCGCATCCTCGTCGCCCAAAGGGACTGGTGCGCATCACGTAACGTTGTGTCCGTGATGAAAACAGGCTGCATACACTACTCCTTCACCAAGCTGACTGCCGGCAATCATGAATCAAACGCGGGTTACATACCGCCCATCGCGTGTGTCGATCCTGAGCCTGTCGCCGTTCTCGACGAACATCGGAACCTGCACGACAGCTCCGGTCTCAAGGGTTGCAGGCTTAGTGGCTCCCTGCACGGTATCTCCCTTGAATCCAGGATCCGTCGCGGTAACCTCAAGCTCAACGAACATCGGAGGCTCAACGCCTATGTGCTCGCCATCTGCGGTCAATATCTCGACTTCGTCGTTCTCCCGAAGCCACTTGGCTGCCTGACCGACAAAGTCCGAGTCCAACTCTACCTGCTCGTAAGTGTTGGAGTCCATAAAGTGGAACGAAGATCCGGATGAGTATAGAAACTGCATCTTTTTCGTCTCCACTCTGACATCATCGAACTTCTCGCCAGCGCGAAATGTGTAGTCTACGACCCGTCCGCTCTCGAGCTCTTTTAGCTTCGTGCGAACAAAAGCGCCGCCCTTACCAGGTTTTACATGCTGAAACTCCACGATCACCCAGCGCTTCCCTTCGTGGACAATGCACATGCCGTTTTTGAAGTTGCTAGTGGAAATGGCCATCTTTTAAGTTCTTGCCTTTCGATATCAGATTTCCAGGAGTTCGCGTGGCGAGCTGGACAGTACGGTACAACCGTTATCCTCTACCACGACCAGGTCCTCAATTCTAACACCGCCGAGGCCAGGAACATAGATGCCTGGCTCGATTGTAATAACGGAGCCCGAGAGCACGGCATCTCTTCCGCGCGGACTCACAGTAGGCAGCTCGTGAACCTCGAGCCCAACGCCATGCCCGAGTCCATGGCCAAAAAGGTCACCGAAGCCTGCCTTGTTGATAATTTGACGCGCAGCCTCGTCGATTACATATCCGCGCAGTCCACCGCGAACAGCGGACAATCCGGCTTCCTGCGCCTCTTTCACCAGTCCGTAGATCTCTTTTTGCTGGGCGGAAGCCTTGCCGATAACTACAGTTCTCGTCATGTCGGCGCAATACCCGCCGACTTTCGCCCCGATATCGATGGTAACGAAGTCGCCGGCCGAAAAGTTGCGATCGCTGGCTATGGCGTGAGGTCTCGACGAATTGACGCCGCTTGCGACTATCGGCCTGAACGCGAACCCCTCAGAGCCATTTTGGCGCATGAAGACCTCGAGTTCCAGGGCAATATCGCGTTCAGAGGCTCCAGGAACCAGATGGGGCAGGATATGCTCGAACGCCCGGTCGGTCAGGGCAGCCGCCGCCCTGATGCGCTCGATCTCATGGACCTCCTTTACCTGACGGATCTCCTCTATCCATTGATCTACCACCTCGATATTGCCCTGAAAGCGCTCAGAGATGTAGCGAAAGCGGCCGTAAGGGACAGAGGACTCGATCGCCAGAGAGTCAATTCCGTCGGTGGCGATATCTTCGCACAAGCGGATGTAAAGCGAGTCGCTCACTGTCCTCAAGACCCACTGTGTCGATTCGCATGCCTGGTTCACCGCTGCTTCATAGCGAAAATCGGTGTATACCCAAGCTCCCGTCTGACTGATGACACATGCGACGTTCGAACTCTCATCGAATACGCCCTCAAACCCTGTCAGGTAGAGCATGTTCGTGGAGTCGGTCACCACTATCGCGCTGAGCTCAGCGTCAGCAAGGCGCCGCCGGAGAAGAGCTATGCGATGATCCGTGTTCACGACTTTTCCCTCGCCTTCTCGATGGCGGCTCGAACACCGAGAACATAAGAGTACGGCCCGAAGCCGGATATCTGGCCGACACAAACCGGAGCGATGACGCTTTTCCGGCGGAACTTCTCGCGAGAGGCGATGTTGCTCAGATGGACCTCTATCACCGGGATGCGGCACGCAGCCACCGCGTCACGCAACGCGTAGGAGTAATGCGTGAGCGCGCCTGGGTTGAAAACGACCGCGTCATACCGGCCGCAGGCATCCTGGAAGGCATCGATCAGGGCACCTTCGTGATTGGATTGCAAGAACCCGATCTCGGCGTTGGCAGCGCATGCTTCCTGCGTGACAGTCGCCTCGATGTCTGAGAGCGTAGTCTTGCCGTAAACCTCAGGTTCACGGCTCCCGAGAGTGTTGAGGTTCGGGCCATTGATAACAAGTATGCGCAGCATCGTTGCCCCCAGTCTCTAACCAAAAGGTCGATATCGTCCCTTACGCGGAATCCATCGCTCAACCAGCAAGAAACGCCATGAGCTCCTCGGCGATCACGCGATCTTCTACCGGCAAGACCACATGAGAGCCCGGAGCAACGGCAAGAACGAAACGGATCACTCCGCCGCGCGCCTTCTTGTCGGATCGCATAACATAGAGTATCGCATCTGCATCCACTTCGCCCACCCTCGACGTCAAGCCGAGGTTGTAGAGCAGTCGCTCCTGCCGAGAAGCGAAGTCGGGCGGCGCTGCGCCGAGCCTCACTGCAAGACGCGCCGCAAAACGAATTCCCCAGGCCACAGCCACTCCGTGCGAAACGCAACCGTAGCCCGCAACCTTCTCGATAGCGTGACCAAGAGTATGACCGAGGTTCAAGGACTCACGCAGCCCGGCCTCTCGCTCATCGGCTGCGACAACGCCGGCCTTGAATCGCACACTCTCCTCGACAGCGTGACCTGTCGATGCGATATCGCGCGCAACGAGCCTCGGGGCGTTTCTCTCCATCCAGCCGAGAAAATCCTCGCCGGTAAGTATCGCCGATTTGGCGACTTCGGCCAGACCGCTTTCCCACTCACTTTTCGGCAAGGTAGAGAGCAGCGAGATATCGGCCACAACCGCTTTGGGTTGAATGAATACTCCTGCAAGGTTTTTTCCGGCCGCAAGATCCACGCCCGTCTTGCCGCCCACAGAAGAATCGACCTGGGAGAGCAGCGTTGTTGGAATCTGGAAGTAGTCGACTCCGCGCATGTATACACCCGCGCAAAAGCCGGCAAGATCCCCCACCACCCCGCCGCCAAAGGCCACTATGGCGTCTTTTCGCTCAAGACCGCCCGCGGCCAATCTCTCCAGTAGATCTCCGGCTACTCCCCAGCTTTTGCTGGCCTCGCCAGACGGCACCTCCAGCCATAAAACGTCGAGCCCAACGCCGAGAAGGGAATCTCGGAGTATCTGTCCGTGAAACTCGGAGGCTGTCGCATCAGCGATCACGGCAACTCGACTCGAGCGAAGATGCTCGGCGATGATCCGGCCGGAATCGTGAAGCAACCCCTCCTTGATGTTGACGAAGTAGTCGCCGGAGCTTGTCTGAACCTCAATCCTGATCACGGCAGGTCCCCGCCTACCGCTTCTGCAATCAGGGACGCCACTTCCTCTATGGAGCGCCCTCTGGTGTCGACGACCTGGTCCGCGAGTGCCGCGTAGAGCGATTCGCGTGCCTGCAAAATACTGGTAGCCGCCAGGGCGCCGGAAGGCCCTGATAAAAGGGGTCTCGTGGACGTATCCCCTATCCTGGCCAGAGCCTCTGCGGCGTCTACCTTGAGGTAGATCACCTTGCCAGCTCGCTTGAGAGTCTCCCTGTTGGCAGGCGCCAAAACAACGCCGCCTCCGCATGCGACCACGGAGTCGGGAGAGCCTTCTGTCTTTAGCAACGCCTCGGTCTCGAGCGCACGAAATACCTCTTCGCCCTGGCTCGCAAAGATTTCTTTTGCCGACATGCCACTCGCCGAGAAGATAGCCTCATCAAGATCCACAAATGGCCTGCCGAGCTTTTCAGCCACCACCCTGCCGACGCTGGACTTGCCGGCGCCCATAAAGCCCACCAAAAACAGATGGCCCATCAGCGGACGATCCTTTGGCGATACGCCTCCAGTGCACACTGGATGTCGGAGAGATTGCTGCTGCCAAAAGATTTCATGTAAGCCGCCGCCAATACCATCGCAACCTCGGCCTCCGCCACAACTGCAGCAGCCGGAACAGCGCAAACATCCGAGCGCTCCTTGCAAGCATCTACGGGTTTTAGGGTTTCGATATCTACCGAGGCAAGCGGTGTCATCAGTGTGGGTATGGGCTTCATTGCGGCGCGAACCACAAGGGTCTCTCCGTTAGTCATGCCGCCCTCAAGCCCGCCCGCATGATTTGTAAGCCGATGATAGCCGCGGGCCTGATTGTGAAATATCTCGTCGTGAGCGAGCGATCCGGTGACCGCGGCGAGCGCAAATCCGTCGCCGAACTCCACGCCCTTTATGGCCGGAACAGAGATGATCGCAGCGGCCAGCTTGGCGTCCAGGCGAGAATCGGCCTGCGCATATCCGCCGAGTCCGGGAACGAGTCCTGTAGCGAAGACAACGAATGTGCCACCCAAGCTCTCTCCGGCGGCAGCCGCCTCATCGATGGCAGCACGCATCAGCGCTGAGGCCTCGGTATCAGGGCAGCGAAGGTCACTCTCTTCGATTTCGGCTGGATCGAGTGATTCGTAATCAGGCACCAAGCCCATGCGAACGGCGCCGACTGAAGCTACGAAGGAAAAAACCTCCACACCCAGCTCCTGGAGAAATGCGCGTGCCACCGCCCCGGCTCCAACTCGAGCTGCGGTTTCGCGCGCACTCGCACGCTCCAGCACATCACGAATGTCTGTGGAGCCCGTCTTGAGCAAACCAGGCAGATCGGCGTGGCCGGGTCGGGGGGCGGTTACCTTCGCAGGCGAGGCAGTAGAGCTGGGAGCTACCTGCATGATGTCGGTCCAGTTATCCCAGTCCCTGTTCAAAATGGTAAGAGTAACCGGGGAGCCGATCGTGTGCCCAAATCTGACCCCTGAAGAGATGATAGCCCTGTCCTGCTCGATCATCATTCGGCCACCACGGCCGTAACCCGTTTGCCTGCGAGCGAGATCCGCATCTATCGTTCGATGCTCAATCGGAACACCGGCTGGAACATCGGAGACTATCGCGGTAAGTGCTCGTCCGTGTGACTCACCGGCTGTGACGTAGCGCATCGGAAATCCTCACTTTGACTTCGCTATTTAGCGATGGGGACCCGAGCGCCGGGGGCGGTCTCGTCCGTTATCACGCCTTGCCCGATCGAAAGCGTAATGGGGACGTCCCCGAAGAGCATTACCACCGAGCCCGAGTTGATGCTTTGCACGAGCCACGGGGTTCCGGGAATCGACTCGCCTTGCGCCAAAGTATGCTGAGTTGCATTGAGCTCCAGCAAGGCCCTGGAAACGCCGTCTTCGACAACGACGTTCAGAAGATAGAGCACATCGGGATCTAGCGTCGGGGTAGCTTCCTGCCCGGGCGCTGTGATCAACGATGGCTTGAGCACCGGGTCGAATATGTCGCGGAATGTGAACAGCTCGGTGTAGCGTAGCGGTTCAGGCTCGACGATCTCGACTTCGGCGGTAGGAGTGGTCTCCTCGACAACTACGGGCTCGAGGTTTTGCAATATGTCCTCGGCGGTACCCCTCAAGAAGTTCAAAACAAGGAAAGCAGCGGCTACGGCAAGAAGCAAGACAAGCACAACAGCACCGACAACTATGACAATACGGTTCGAAGCGAATCCGAACGGCGCTCTGCCTTTGCCTTCTGTCGAAGCATTCGATGTCACGCTGTCATCCACGCTGAAACCTTTCTTTGGCGTTCATATCACGGGGCCGGCACTGGTTCGGGAGTAGTCGCTTGATCCGGCGGGGGCTCGCCCATAGTGTAAATCTCGATCGTCATCGAAGACTGAACCAGATTGCGAGGATCGGGCTCCACGGGGGGTGTCACCTCGGCGGCGGGCGCGGGGGGCTCAAAATCCGATATCGTGAAGTCAACTATCCGAATTTGCCGTGTAACCCTTCGTAGACGCTGGAGCATATCTACCACGTCGACCCACTCGCCCTGAACGACCAGAGTGATTGAGATAGTTTCGTACCCCTGCTCAGCGGGCCCTGGTTCGCTCGGAGCCAATTCAGCAAAGTCGAGATCGGACTCATTGATGACGTCCTGAAGCTCAATGATAAACGTGGGTAGCTCTGGATTTTCTGGAAGCTGGTTTGCGAGTCTCATGATCTTCGCTTCAGTCTCCGCAGAGCGTGCCTTGATGTCTTGCCTTTGCCCAAGCAGAGCTCGAGCAGCGTCAGCGTCAGCCTGGGCCTGGGCAACACTCTGGTCTAGACCAGCCAGACGCGTGAACTGAGGAACCACAAGCAAAGCGACGATCAGGACCGCGACGAGCACCATGACCACTATCACCGCTATGAATCTCTGTTGTACTGTAAATTTCATCTCATCGGTACCTTATGTTGTCCTTTAGCTCATTGGGCCGGCGGGGCGGGCGGGGCAGGTACAACGGTTGTTACTTGTGCCGGTCCAGGTGGGCGCACGACGCCGGTCGTCACTTCGAATTCGATAACCGGGCGCTCACCCTCGTCGCCAACGGCAAACATGGCCTTTCTAGAGGTTGTCAACCAAACATTTTGCAGCAACTCGAGACCGCCGAGGCGAACCAACGTCCTGGCGACCGCCTTGTGTCCAGAATCGGGTACATCGGTAGCCAAATCGACGGCGATGCCGCTCATCAGCAAGCCATCCTGCTCGGAGGCCCTAAGTTCCGTGAGCCACACATCGGGCGGAAGTACCAGGGAGAGCTCGTTTGCTATCCTGCTCCAGTCTACCCGCTGGGCCAAGGCTACCTCCGCGATTGCTAGCCGTCGATCGAGATCCGCTTCCTTGTCCTCGAATATCTTAAAGGCCTCCGCCTGGGCGCTCAGTGATGCCGCCAGCTCAAGATGCGACTGAAGCTCCGCATTGCGCTGAGAGACAACCCAACCCAACCCTGCATAAGCAACAAATAAGATTACGTAAACGATCAGGCCGGCCACCAATACAAAGCCGATCCTGCGTTCAAACTTTCGCTTCTCGGCTATCTCGCGTGGGAGCAGGTTGATGCGCGCCATACTTACCGCACACCTCCCAACGCAAGGCCAACAGCGGGAGCTATTCCCATGCGGTCAACGCGTACAGCATTCTCGAGGGCAGGGGCTACCTGCAAGTGCGCAAGCGGATCGGCCAGTAGCACTTCGGCCTGAAGGCCCTTGGAAAGATACTGCGCGAGGTGAGCGAGCTGAGCCCCGCTACCTGTCATGTATATCTTGCTGATAGTCTTGGCTTGAGTAGCCTGGGTCAGGTAGTAGTCGAGAGAACGCCGAACCTCGGCGATGAACTTGTTGACCTCTCTTTCGAGAGCGTCCCTGGCCACTTGCACAGACTGATCCTCGGAAACACTGTCCCCGCCCTCAATATCGGGCAGTCCCGCTTTTAGCTTGAGCTCTTCGGCCTCGTCAAAGGTGAGGTTTAAGACGTTCGAGATCGCCTGCGTGAACTGGTTGCCGGCGATTGAGGAGACTCGGGTAAAGCGCGGAACTCCCTTTTCGAGCACGGCTATGTTGGTCATACCCGACGAGATGTGGATGACGCCAATAGCTTCTTCCGGGCCATCGACTTCGGCGGGCAGAACACTTTCGGTGATGCCAAGCAGCGCACGCGCAATGGCAAACGATGTGACATCGATAAGGGTGGGCCGAAGACCGGCGCCTTCCACAGCGGCAACCACGCTGCTTATCATGTCGCGCTGTGCGGCGACCAGAAGCACCTCCATCATGTGCTCGTCTGAAGGCGTCATGTAGTCGCCGATGATCTGAAAATCCAATATCGCGTCCTCAACAGGGATCGGGATATAATCCTGCGCCTGATATTGAATGGCACCCTGAAGCTCTGCGTGATCCATATAGGGAAGGTCCACCAGACGAACGACAACCTTTTGATTCGATACGCCGACAGCGACGTCCTTACCTTTGAATCCCCCGTGGCGCCACGCCTCTTTGATCGCCGAGGAAACCGTGGCTGGATCGACGATTTCGCCATCGACAACCGCGCCAAGCGGCATGCCGGCCTGACTGTAAGCGAATAGCTCAAAGCCCGCGCCCGACGGCTTGAGTTGCGCGATTCTAATCTGGTCTGTGCCTACATCAAGCCCTGCCGGTATCGGCTGAGAACCGAGGGAGGTAAAGCTCACAACTTCCCCCTTCTACCATCACTGTTACGACACAACTACGAACAATACTACAACTAACACACCTCATGCAGGTTATTTTACCCATATGGTAGCAATCAATGCAACATCTCGCGTTGCCTCAAAAAAAGAATGGAGGATCGGCACGCTTCTCACTGTCGTGCCCACCCTCCGATACTCACCACGTTCAGCCCAAACCCAGGCATCGCATGGGACACCACATCGCCAAGGTTTGGGCTCGTCCTTAAATCCATGTTGTTGTTCCCGCTGACTTCGATTCCTTGAGAAATGACTGAGCCGACCATCATCACACGCGCTTCGATGATTATCTGCCGGTCGGCAAAGAACGCTCCCGCATGTGTCGGCACGCCATCGGGGTTCTTCGCGTTCCCTCCGGAAGAAATGCCTAAACGAATGGTCCCCGGCGTGGCTATCCCGACCACCTGATCCGAAAGAAACCTCTGGTTGGGAAGTTCCACCCCTGTCGGCACCACGCCTGGAAGTAGCCCATTGAGGGGGACGAAGTCACTGTTTACGAACCGCACATCGCCGTTCGCGACGATGGTGCCGTTTCCGACGTAATTGATCCTGCCGCCGGTGAAATCGAGGGGCCCATCGATGAACACAGTGCCCCACACGGTAAGCGTGCGACGGTCAGGGTGAGGATCCCATGCGAAATCATCTCCAGGGCGGCCAAACGGCTGGCTGCCACCGATCACAAACGCGGTCGTACGGCTCCGGTCCCTTACCGAGTTATTGTCGATCACTTTATACGCATCCGCCCTCGCCCCGGCGGCTGCGATCCCTAAGTACTGGCGCGGACCGCTAGGGGGCGGAACCGGTCCCCACTCGCTGTTGCTCGCGGTTGGCCTGAGAGCAGGATCGCCCTGGATGTTGTCCTGCGACTGCGCGACCGCTTGCGCGTACGTCGCGTCAAGGTATGCGTTATCGACTCTTGGGATGGTCATCTGAGGCACTGACCGGATGACGCGGGTGACCGCCGGATTCACTACTCTGGGATCCGGGTGGGCCGGGTCAACATAGAGGAGCCCAACATCAACCAGGTACCCTGACTTGACGTCGAGTGTGCCCCCGTTGATGTAAATCGGTCCCCATCCAAAACCGCCTGCCATCGAATTCCCTAGATTTTCACCTTGTCTCAAGTCATCGAGCGTGTAGAACGGTCCGAACACGGAGGCATTCCCATTAAACTTGCCGCCCGCGCTCTGGTTGAACCCCGACCCGTACGCGATGTTCATCCCGTAAAGATCCATCACGAAAAGACGCACGCGTATCGTTTCAGCCGAACCGTCCGTTCCGCGACCTACTGAAGTCAAAACGATCTCGTGCACCGAGCCGACGGTGGCGGTGACGGTCGCTTCTCCCGACCCCAGCTGGGCACGCGTGAAGTGCATCGGGAAATCGTTCGCGCGATACCCGCTCAAGCGGAGTCGCGCAATGGCGGCGTCAAGCGCGCCGTTCGCGGCTTGGAATCCTTGGGCCTCTTGAGTGTTGACGTTCGCCTCATGAAAGGTCTGATACGCTAGCGCGAAACCGCCAAAAGCAACGACAGTGAGAACCGATATGATTCCCATGACAACGACCATCGCGTATCCCGCGTCACTGACTCGCGTCCGATTTATGAGATGTGCCAACGCAGACATCCTTCGTGCCTCTCTACTCTATGAGTCCCGGTTCCTGAACGCGGCTCGGACCGAGTCCTGAACAACTCGGCCATCCACCGTCGAACGAATCGTGATCTCCACACTGCGCGCAGCGTCTGGCACCCGGGACATGTCGGCTATCGGCGCACCACTCGCGTCGAAGTACCGGAACAGCGGTACGCCTGCGTCCACGTTAGTCACCCGTGTTCCCCACCGTGCCACACGCTGCACAGGCAACACCCGCACGCCTGAACTGTTCAGCAAGAACACCTGCTGCTCGATGTACGTGTCACCGCCTTCCGTCACGAGCCGAAAGTTATGCTGCTCTTGTTGGTCGTTGAGATCTTGATCGGTTCTAACCGAGAGCGTCATTCCCGTGGGAGCGGGTGACACCTCGATACGGTGGTTCTGTATGAGGATCTCGCTGATTCTCGTGAGCGGGTATGTGATCTCCCTGGCGACTAGCGATTGCCTGTCAGCATTACGCTGTCCTATAGATACGACCTGGGAAATCGAGTACGCGAGAGCTAACACAAAGCCAAGCAACGTGAGCGAGACGATAAGCTCCGTGAGAGAGAACCCGTCGTCTTTTCTCGCCTGTAAGCACCGTACCCTCACTGCAGCCACATCCCCCAGTCGATAGCTGGGGCCGGGGGGGTGACCGTGGGCGGGTTTTCCCAGCGCGCCCAATTATCGGCACCGCGTGCAGCCTGGCCGATGTTATTCTCCGCGCGGCTGAAGCGAGCGAACGACGACGGAACCTGCACCATGGTGCCTCCGGCGGGCGTCACTGTCACGAGGCAGCGAAACTCGATCCATCCCCTGTTTTCGATGTTACTGTGGGTGAACCTGCCGTTTCGAGGCGCCTGCCAGTTCGTAGTGGTGAAGCGAGGGCTCGACGAACCTGTGCCCGCAAGATCTATCCATGTACCGGTCTCCTTATCTACATGGTACCGGTACTGCCACCGGTAGTTGACAGAGCCCGTCGAAAACGTAGGCGCGTTTGAAGTCAGGTCCAGATTGAATTGAGCGCGCGCGTTGCTTCCTCCCACATCGGTCACTGTTACGGTAGCCGCAAACGACCCCCGCGAGATAAAGAACGCCGAGACCGGACCGGCTGTGAAGTGCGGGGTGGTCTGTCCTTCCGCGAGCGGGCCACGTGAGGTGACATCGACCCTATACCGGCTGAGGGGTAATGTCGCGCCGGTCCAGCGCTGACGGGCGGTCCAGTCCACCGGGGTCACGATAGCGGGCGTACCCACCATGTTGAACGCCGACGACGTCGAAGACTGTATACGCCAGTCGACTTGATACGATCGAACCCAGTCGGTGCCGTCTCTAGCGGGAACCCATCCGAATGTCACCGAGTTCGCCGCGGAGTTGACTGCATCCACGACGGGCTGTCCCGGCGGATTGGGCGGGAAGTTGTCCACGGTCAGGCTCCACGCGCGCACAGTAAGCTGGTTTCTGCTGTCCCGGGCCGATGCGCGCATCTCGTACACACCATCGGGAAAGCTGGCGCCCTCTGTGGTAATCCTAGTCGTGTCCCAGAACCCGGATACACTGTCACTCAGTTCGGTGGTGAGCTTCTCAAGAACCAGAGAGCCTCCCGCAGTGATATCGATACGCCTCAGCGTGACGCCGGATCCACCCGCTTCCGCCGACAATCCCACCGGCACACTCGTGCCACGAACCGCGCCGCTCATAGGCATACCGGTGCGCAGCTCTATGGTCGGTGGCGGGACTTGCGGCTCCCCGCCGCCGCCTCCGCCTCCGGGAAGAGTGCCTGTCGCCCTGAGGTTGCTGATATTTGTTCCCGTTCTGAAGGTGTGCACTCTGCCATCCGGTCCGACCGCTCGTGCTACTACCGCCACGTTCATGTACGCAGGACTTGCCGTGCCTGGGTCTTGCTCGGCGAACCACTGTGGCGTGACGGTCGCCGAGATCGAGACCGCGACTCCATCGATCGTCCTTGAATAGGCGCCGGCGATCTGATTGACCCGCGTCTGGTTCACCTCATTGAACGGAACCCGCCGCACCTCCTCAAGAAAGCCGTTGGCCGCGTTCACGCCCGCTGCGTTTGCCTTAGATGCGACTCCGAGCATCGTTGATGTCGCGACAAGCCCAAACAGGGCGGTCGCGACGAAGAACATGATGGCCGAGGCCATCAAGATTTCGACCAGCGTAAAGCCCTCATCATCGGCGCGCTTATTCCAAGCGCAATTAACTGGCAACACTTTTCGCTCCTGCACTGTAAAGGCGCCACCGCCGCCTGATCAACCATGCGGCATAGGTGACCCGCAACTCCTTTCCTATCAATTATACCTATCGACACAAGGCCAGTGACACTTGACTATCTTATGCCGAAAGTCAGATCGTTGCCGGATGACTAACTCACATCTACCAGCGCCACGTACCAGTGCCACACATCGGGGCCGAAAAGCGCCACCAGCACCGCTGCTGCGGCCAAAAACGGCCCGAATGGGATCCGCGCATTGATGTCCAGTTGCTTTACAGCCGCGCCAGACAGAGCCCAGAGGGCTCCCAGCACGCTTCCTGCAAAGAGCACTCCGATCGTGTACACGCCAAGAAAGGGTCCAATCGCCGCCAGCAGCTTCACATCTCCCATTCCCATGCCCGCCCTTCCACGCACGCCTTTGTAGAGCTGCGCCATGGCAAGGCTGACTCCACCGGCGGTAAGTGTGCCGATCAAAGCCTGCAGTAGAGGCGAGCCAATGGCAGGCTCATGCGTGAACGGAAGTACGGGAACAGCGGCAAAGTGCGAGTAGACAGCGAGAGCCGCACCAAATACCCCGAGCGCTCCCACGATCGGATTGGGAAGGCGCATCGTGTCGATGTCTATGAATGTCAGGACCAGAAGTGTCCAGAAGAATATGCCAACGACGATCGCCTGCGCCCCAACGCCAAAGAAGAGTGCGGCGACAAGCCAGAGCAAAGCGCTTAGCAGCTCAACGATCGGATACCGCGCCGAGATCGGCGCCTGGCAGGCTCGACACCGTGCGCGCAGCAAAAGCCAGGAGAGCACGGGGACGTTGTCTCGCCACGTTATAGCGGCGGCACATTCGGGACACGCGGACGGAGGAGAGACGACCGACTCCCCCCGCGGGAAGCGCCAGATGACAACATTGGCGAAGCTACCAAGAGCAAGGCCGAGCAGAAAGAGCCCTACGAAAAACCATAGATCGATGAGGTCCAATACTCACTCCCGTAGTGATTGTTCCTAAGGGTAACAAGAGCGCCACTTTTAGACGGCGCGCACTCAGAATAGCGCATGTGGGATACGAGGCGCGATGAAGGCCGACGCATGGATCGCGCCGGCCTTCCCTGACCGCAACTAATGCTCTGACCTACTGGAAGCGTCCGTGTGCAGCAACGGCATCCGGGCAGGTAGTCGTACCGTTTGTAAGGTCGTAGGCCACGCCGTTCGTCGGGCACTCAGGTATCTCCGCGATGAAAGCAGGTACCAGCTCTCCGGCACCCGATGCAATCGCCCCGTCCAGATCTGCGATGTTGCGTCCCACCTCACTCGCGACCCACGTCTGCGCCGCACCCTCGATCGTGCGCTGGTTCGCATGGCACGTCCGCTCCTGGGCGGTAGCGCGTGCGGCATTGAAGACTGGTATGGCGATCGCGACAAGTATACCGATAATAAGAATTACGACCATCAGCTCGACAAGGGTGAAGCCCTCGTCCTTCCTACGAAACATCTGCATCGGTGTTCCTCCTTCTCTTCTTGATTACATTGCACCAAACAAACTTTACACTATCTTTTATCGGACAAATCACTAGAAGCCTTTAGCGGATATCAGAAAACTTTCAAAGTACCTTACGGTTACTACTGAACGAGCGTGATGACCTGGAACATCGGCATGTAGAGTGCAACCACCATCGCGCCAACAACCCCGCCTAGCGAAGCCATCATCAGCGGTTCGATAAGCGACGTCAAGCTGTCAACCTGCGCCGAGACCTCCTCGTCATAAAAATCAGCTATTTTGTTGAGCATCGCGTCAAGGGCGCCGGTCTCCTCGCCGACCGCGATCATCTGTACCAGCATCGACGGGAACACCTTGGAATCGGAGAGCGGTTTTGCGATCGTTTCCCCTTCCTTTATCGCCGAGCGGGCTTTCTTCACCTCGCGCGCTACCACCTCGTTTCCAGCCGTATCCGCGACTATATCAAGTGCCGAAAGTATAGGAACGCCCGCAGATACCAGCGTGCCAAAGGTGCGCGTGAAACGCGCCAGGGAGACTTTTCGGTTCAGCTGACCAACGACCGGAGATTTGAGCTTGAAGGCGTCCCAGATAAAGCGCCCCGTGGCTGTTGAGACCCAAAACTTGAACGCGAAGCTGGCTGCAAAAAAAGCAACCACGAGAATAATGCCGCCTATGCCTGCCACAAAGTCCGAGATATTCACCAGAACCTGAGTCATGAAGGGTAGCTGGCCGCCCATGCTGGCGAACATTCTTTCGAAAGTAGGCACCACAAAGATCATCATGGCGGCCAGGATCACAAGCACTAGTCCACCCATTGCGATCGGATAAGTCATCGCGGACTTGATCTTGCCTTTGAGCGCCTGCTCGCTTTCAAAGTGATCAGCAAGGCGCACCAACACCTCGTCGAGCACACCGCCGGTCTCGCCGGCTCTCACCATATTCACGAAAATGGGCGGGAAGGTTTTGGGGTGCCTCCCGAGCGACTCGGAAAGGGACTGTCCCGCCTCGACATCACGAGAGATCGCCTGGATTATCGTGCGCAAGGCATCGCTTTCGGTCTGTGCCGCCAGAATTGAAAGACACTTTGTCAGAGAAAGTCCGGCGTTGATCATCGTGGCAAACTGACGCGAAAAGATCGTGATGTCCTTTGGCTTGACATTGCCGCCGCCGATCTTCAGCTGGCTTAAAGCGGCCAAAGCCGATTGCTGATCGAGCTCGAGGATGATGTAGCCCATCTGCCTCAGCTTGGCACTAACGGCGTCTCTACTCTCGCCTTCGAGAGAGCCTTTTACGATCTTTCCGGATTTGTCCCGGACCGAATAGTTAAACGTAGCCATTAACATCTACTCCTTGCGCAAACTACCTATCACGAATAAGCGACTCAAGCGTACCAGTATCCACGGCGCGTTGCATGGCTATATCGTAAGCGATTTTGCCCTGCAGATACATATCGGCAAGCACACTGTCCATCGTTAGCATCCCTTGAGAGAGGCCGGTCTGCATAGCCGTGCTCAGCTGATAGGTCTTGCCTTCCCGGATTATGTTGCGAATACCTGTCGTCGGAATCAGCACTTCCGCGGCCACGACGCGGCCATTGTTGTCGAGGCTGGGCAGCAACTGCTGGCTGACTATACCTTTTAAAACTCCAGCCAGCTGTACTCTTACCTGGTTTTGCTGATGTGGCGAAAAAACATCAACGATCCTGTCGATTGTCTGAGTGGCGTCAATTGTGTGCAGGGTCGCAAAGACCAGATGTCCGGTCTCGGCGGCTGTCAATGCGGCTGAGATCGTCTCTAGGTCACGCATCTCGCCGATCAAGATCACATCCGGGTCCTGGCGCAACACGCTTCGCAGTGCCTGCGCGAAAGAGTGAGTGTCACTTCCGACCTCACGTTGATTGATAACGCTGAGGTTGTGGGAGTGCAGGTACTCGATCGGATCCTCGACTGTGATGATGTGCT
The DNA here is from genome assembly GCA_018334075.1 of Actinomycetota bacterium. NCBI lineage: Bacteria > Bacillati > Actinomycetota > Actinomycetota bacterium. The sequence continues at coordinate 2,375 of JAGXSC010000069.1, read as the reverse complement.
CCGTGCGTGTGTTGTTGATGTAATTGAGCATCGCCGCCAAAGTAGTCGACTTGCCGGAGCCAGTGGGCCCGGTAACGAGTACGAGCCCCCTAGGGTTATCGGCTATGCTCTCTAACACCGGCGGAAGCCCCAATTCCTCTATCGATCGTATATCCTTGGGAATCAGGCGAAACGCCGCGCCCATGCTGTTTCGCTGAAAATACGCATTGACGCGAAAGCGCGCCTCACCCGGAATCGAATGTGCGAAATCACACTCCAGCTCCCTTTCCAGCTTGGAACGCTGGGCTTCAGACATGATCTCAAAGAGCAGTTGCTGAATTGAGCTGCATGTCAGGACCGAATCACCGATCGCCCGCAAAGCGCCGTTAAGACGAATCACTGGCGCGATACCAGCGGTCAGATGCAGATCGGAGCCGCCCCTGTCGCGAGCCGCCAGCAGCAGCTGATTCAGATCGTATGGCATCTTTGAATCCCCCACCGGGCCTCCCCGTATAGTTTTACACTATAACGCGCATTATCTCCTCGATCGATGTCGCTCCCATTCTAACCTTTTCGAGACCATCTTGCCTTAGCGGCAACATACCCTCGTCTATCGCTACCTGTTTGATCTTCTCGGCGCGCGCCTCTTCCACTGTCAGGCGGCTGATTTCCTCGGTCATCAGCAAAACCTCATGCACACCCATTCTACCCTTGTAACCGGTGCCTCCACACTTTTTGCAGCCTTTGGCCTTGAAAACTTTTTCGGGCAAGTTGTCAGGATGATAGCCCACTTCAATCAAAACACTATCGGCTGGCCGGTATTCCTGCTTGCAGCTGGAGCACAAGCGCCTAGCCAGGCGCTGCGCAAGAATACAGTCGATGGCCGAGGACACCAAAAACGGCTCCACGCCCATCTCGATCAGGCGAGTTATAGCGCCCGGGGCATCGTTCGTGTGCAGGGTCGACAGCACAAGGTGACCCGTCAAGGCGGACTCTACCGCGATTTTCGCGGTCTCCTGATCCCGAATCTCACCGACAAGAATGACATCGGGCGAACAGCGCAGAAACGACCGAAGTGCGCGAGCAAAGGTCAAGCCCGACTTGGGCGCGACCTGACACTGGTTGATACCATCAAGACGATACTCCACCGGATCCTCGGCGGTTATGATATGCCTGTGAGGCGAGTTCAAGACGTTGATCGCCGCATAAAGAGAGGTGGACTTTCCTGACCCCGTGGGGCCGGTGACCAAAATGGCCCCGTACGGTTTTTTGAATGAGGACTCGAAACGTTCGAGCACTGAAGGCAGAAACCCAAGGTCAGAGAGTTGCAAAAGGATCGCATCCTTGCGCAGTATGCGCAATACAACTCTCTCTCCATAAACGGTCGGAAGGGTTGAAACTCTGAAGTCGATGCTGTGACCGGATATCGTCACAGCGCAGTGACCGTCTTGCGGCTTTCGGGACTCGGCGATGTCCATATCGGCCATGATTTTGAACCGGCTGATGATCGAGGCCTGCACGGTACGGGGGCTGCGCATTATCTCGTGCAACACTCCGTCTATCCGAAAACGAACCCTCAGATCATGCTCTTGAGGCTCGATGTGAATATCGCTGGCTCGCTCGGCGACCGCTTTTTGAATGATGAAATTCACCAGTTTGACGATGGGCGCGTCAGAGGTTACGTCTTTTAGCTGCTCAAGTTCGGACTGGTCCATATCCTCAGTGCCGACGAAGGTGTCATCCTCCGTATGTTCCGCGACCTTGTAGTGCTCCTCGATCGCCGCCATGATGTCTTCTTTGGTGGAGATTGCTGGCTTGACTTCAAAGCCAGTGACAATCCTGAGATCATCGATGGCCAAAATGTTTTGCGGGTCGGCCATCGCTACAACTAGCTCGCCGGATTCCGAAATCGAAACCGGCATCAGCGTATATCTTTCCGCAAGCTCTCTTGGAACTGCGGCCACCGCGGCCTGTTCGGGGCGTTTTTCATTGAAGTCGATATACGCTATGCCAATCTGTGAGGCCATGACCGAGAGAATCGCACCCTGTGAGGCATACCCTAGGTCAACGAGCACGCGGCCAAGCGGACTCCCGGTTGCCGAGTGAACCTGCAGCGCATCCGCGAGTTGTTTGTCAGTGATTATGCCGGCTCGCATTAGAAGCTGGCCGAGTCTTTGTCCCGCGTCAATCAAGAGGTCCTCCTCCCGAGTTTGCCCGCTTGAAATCATCGATTATGACCTGAGCGTATCCTACAAGCAGATCGTACGTGCGGCTACCCTGCTTCACGCCCACCCTCGCTTCACCAAACCACATCTCGACAGGAGCGACAGGGGTGTAGGGCTCGGGCTGCGGCGCAGGTTCGGGTTCGGGTTCGGGCGCAGGCTCGGGTTCGGGCT
>JAGXSC010000068.1 GCA_018334075.1 Actinomycetota bacterium | reverse complement strand
CCGCCCGCCGAGATAGGCGTACCAGTGCTGACTGTCGCCTTGGGCGGAGATGGCACGATCCTCAAAGCCGTGCACCTGCTCGGCGATGTCGAGGCACCGATACTCGGTATCAATCTCGGGCGTCTCGGCTTTATGACGGGCGCTTCGGGTACGCATCTCAAAGAGGTGGTTTCCTCGGCGCTGGCCGGTGAAGGCCGACTGGAGCGCAGGACCACGCTACAGGCCGAAGTGATCATGGACGGGCGCGTGACCGGGCGATACAGGGCGCTCAACGAGATTATGGCGAGTCGATCGGATGCGGGAAGGGTCATCGAGATCGCTCTTGATGTCAATGGCACCAACATGACGACATTTCGCTGTGACGGGCTTATTGTGGCTTCCTCCACCGGATCGACCGCGTATGCGCTCTCGGCGGGCGGGCCCATAGTCTCTCCCGAGGTCCGGTGTCATATAGTGATGCCCGTTGCTCCTCATACGCTTGCGCAGAGGGCTTTGGTGCTCTCGCAGAACGACATTGTGGATCTGCGCTTTCCAAACCCGGCCAGGAGAGATGCATGCCTTCACGTTGACGGCCTCGTGATGCCGTGCCGAAGGGCGATCGAACGTATCTCGGTAACTAGATCCGATCATGAAGTCCTGCTCCTGAAGCTTGAGGGACGGGATTTCTTTGAAGTTGTGCGAAACGAATTTTTTTAGGAGGCAGAGTGCTAAGCCAGTTGCACGTTCGCGATCTGGCCCTCATCGAAGAGATCTGGCTCGAGTTCAAGGAAGGCATGAATGTGCTTTCGGGCGAAACCGGTGCGGGCAAGACGGCGTTGGTAGAGGCCTTGAAGCTGCTGGCGGGTGCCCGCGCGGACTCCGGCATGATTCGCGCTGGCTCGCAGGAGGCGTTGGTTGAAGGCGTCATTGAGCAAGATGGCCGTGAAATCCTCGTCAAGCGCCGATTGACCACGGATGGAAGATCGAAGTGCTCTATCAATGGCGAGATATCTACGGTAAGAGGCCTTACTGATCTTCTCGGCCCCATGCTTGACATGCATGGACAACACGAGCATCAGGCCCTGCTGAACCCAGCTACCCACGTCTCCTATCTCGACAGGTATATTGGCGATCATGCCGTAGTCTCGCTGGCCGCTTATGTATCTGCGAGAGGCACCTATCTTTCGGCCGAAAAGGCGCTCGCTGGTCTCGTGCGCTCCCTCGAAGCCTCTAATCGGGAGCTCGAGGACTTGAGGTTCCTCGTCGCCGAGATAGACGCCGTTGCTCCCCAAGCGGGCGAGGACGAGCAGATCAGCTCTGAGGTAGCCGTTCTTCAGCACAGTGCGCGTTTGACCGAGGCGGCGGCCGAGGCGCACGCTTGGCTCAGTGACGATGGTGGCCTGACCGACTCGGCCAGCAAGGCCTTACACGCGCTTGCTCGGAGCACAGGGATCGATGCTCGTCTCGATCAGCTAAAAGACAGGCTTGAGGATGTGCTTTCCGGGGTGCACGATATCGGGTTTGAGCTCCGTGATTACATCGAGAAGCTTGCGCATAACCAGGAGGAGCTCGAGGCGCGATATTCACGCCTGGCGGCATTGACTGACCTGAAGAAGAAGTACGGATCGACCATCGAAGAGGTGCTGGCACGCCATGCCGATGCTATGCAAAGACTCGAGTTCATAACGGATGGGGAGTCCGGCCTGGCGCAGGCCAGGGCCGTACTTGACGCGGCGCGATCCGACTATGAATCCTCGGCTGCCACCCTCGCTGCACTTAGGGAGGGATCGGTCGGGGAGTTTCTGGAAAAACTGCACGATGCGGCATCGGACCTGGCAATGGAGGCTGCTCGCTTCGCTGTCTCCATCACGCAGTTGCAGTTTGGGGCGTGGGCGACAGATGGCCCTCATCGAGTCGAGTTTACCTTTGCCCCGGGACCCGATCAGCCGTTTCGTCCTTTGGGGCGCATCGCCTCGGGAGGAGAGCTTTCCCGCGTGATGCTTGCCTTGAAAAGCGTGCTGGGCAAGGCTGACAGGGTTCCGATTCTTGTATTTGATGAAGTCGATGCGGGAATAGGCGGTATGACGGCAATCTCCGTAGGCAAAAGGCTGAAGACTTTGGCAAGGGAGCACCAGGTGCTTGTAGTCACTCATCTTCCACAGGTGGCGGCGTTCGCCGATGAGCACCTGGTAGTGAGCAAGTCAGTCGATGACGGCAAGGTTCGCACTACCGTTGCGACCGTGAAGGGTGAAGCCAGAGAGGGCGAGATCGCTCGCATGTTGGCAGGCAAAGACAGCGATAAGGCTCGAGCCCACGCGCGCGAGCTGCTTTCTAGCGCTTCAGAAGCCGAAACCGGAGGCGGAAGCCATGCGGCTTAGCGGGATCGCCAAAGTAGACAGAAGCACGAAGGTGCTTGTCAAGCGCCTCGGACACGATGATATTGCCGTGATCGATCATGTCGACATTGACAGGGTAAGCGCAGAGGCTCTCCTCGGCACAGGGGTAGAGTGTGTCATCAACGCTTCAAAGTCGATTTCGGGCTCGTACCCGAACGAGGGTCCCATCATTTTGGCCAGGGGCGGAGTGCACCTGCTCGATGACGTCGGCCAGGACGTACTCGAGAGGGTTTGCGAGGGACAGACCGTCGAGATCATCGACAACACAGTCCTGGTTGAAGGTGAAGTTGTTGGATCCGGTAGATGGCTGACGGTGGAGAGTATCGAAAGCGCTATGACCGATGCCGGCAATAAGCTGGGGGATCAGCTTCACAAGTTCACTCGCAATACACTTGCTTATCTCGAGAAAGAGAAAGAGCTTTTCACCAAGGCCGTAAAAGTGCCAGATACCGACGTCGAGTTGGCTGGCCGACATGTGCTGGTTGTGGTGCGGGGGTACGACTACAAGCAGGATCTTGATGCTCTGAGGCCTTATATCCGAGAGATGCGCCCTGCGCTAATAGGCGTGGATGGTGGCGCAGACGCCATCTTACAGGCAGGATTTATCCCGGACATAATCGTCGGGGATATGGATTCGGTAAGTGATGATGCGCTAAAGTCGGGCGCGCAGATTATCGTTCATGCGTATGCTGATGGCCGAGCGCCAGGGATGGAGCGCATTGAATCCCTAGGTCTTTCGGCTACAACCTGGCCGCTCCCGGCTACCAGCGAAGATCTCGCGTTGCTTTTGGCCTACGAGTCAGGGGCGGAGTTAATTGTGGCCGTTGGCACGCACGCTAACCTTGTAGAGTATCTTGATAAAGGGCGCAACGGGATGGCTTCGACCTTTCTTGTGCGTTTGAAGGTAGGCCCAAAGCTGGTGGACGCAAAAGGGGTGAACAAGCTGTATCGCTCCACCGTGCGCACCTCGGATTTACTGTTGCTTTCGCTTGCAGGCATGGCGGTTGTAGCGGCGATTATCACGATATCACCAGCAGCCCAGGAGATTCTGGCTTTAGTTTTGTTGCGTATCAGGGTGTGGCTCGGAATTTAATCGAAAGGAAGCGATGATGTATAACCTTCGCTATCATATCGCCTCGCTCGTCGCGGTGTTTCTGGCTTTGACGGTCGGACTACTACTCGGCACCATCGTGGCCGAGCGTGGCGTGCTCGACGCCCAGCGTGGGGCTCTTGTCGAAGGCCTTCAGCGGGATTTTACCGATCTGCTCGAAAGAAACACCGAGCTTGCCAATGAGAACAGCAGCATGCTCGAGTTTATAGCCGCGATTTCACCGGGTCTGACTGCCAACGCGCTTGAAGGCAGGCAGGTGATTGTGGTTACCAGTGAAGCCGATGTGAATAACTACGAGACTATCGCCGATGCGATAGTCGCAGCAGGCGGACTGCCCACGCAGGTAGTGCTGATGCACGAGAACCTGGGCCTTGCGAGAGCGGAGACAACGGCTGCGCTCTCTCCGATGTTCGACATTACCGCGGAGAACTTGAGGTCGTCGGTGGTAGCCTCGCTCGCCGCCGAGTGGTCTGCTCCAGGCCCTCGGCCTGTCACGTCAGCGCTTAGAGCCGCAGGTGTGTTGGGTGGAGATGTCCTGCCTGAAGCCGTAGCGGCGCAGGGCTTTGTTACTATCGCGGTGCGGGATGGCGCTCCTGATCTCGCAGGACTGGAGCTTGCCGAGCAGATCAAGTTACGCAACCTGCCCGCCGCAGGCGTCGAGGTGGTCGGTTCAGAAACAGGGCTTGCTGCAACGGCCGCAGATAGCGGCCTATCGGCTGTCGACCACTTGGGGACACCAGAAGGAGCCTACTCTCTGATCACTGTGCTGTCAGGTCAGGCTCAGGGTTACTTCGGAGTAGCGGACACTGCCGATAGCAGATTCCCTAGCGTGCCCGGCCGCTGACGCATTACCCCTTCGGCCAAAATCACCGTCGCTCAAAAGCTAGGCGCAGTAGCGCCAACGCTACATGCAAGAACTGTCGGCCGCGGTGGATAATGCCCGATATGTCCCGACCAGTGGCGGCGTGACGCATCGTAGTGGGAACTTCGAGCAACCGCATTCCTTGGCGCAGGGCCCTGATCGTTAAAGCAACCTCCACGCCGTACCCTGAAGCAAACGGCAACACGCAGCGCAGCGCCTCGGCGTTGATCGCTCGCTGCCCCGATAGCGGCGCATTGGCGTGAAATGGACCACCCAGGGATCGGATTCCAAAGTTCGCCAGTCTCATCACAAAGCCAAATCCGGCTTTTGTGGCAGGCTTTGGAAACTGTGCGATCGTCATGTCCGCCTCGCCATCAATCACAGGCTTTAGTAGCAGTGACACCTGAGAGGCGCTCTGCTCCAGGTCGGCATCGAGTAGCACCAGAATGTCAGGCCATTGAGACAGGGAGTCGATGCCGGCTTGCAGCGCCGCGCCCTTCCCTGAGTTGTGAGCCAGAGAGATAACCTGGGCTCCGGCGTTTCTGGCAGCCTCGGCCGTTGAGTCGCTCGACCCGTCATCGATGACGCTGACGGCGTTGATCTCGGGGATTTCAAGGATCGCTTTGACCGTCGCCGCAATGCGCCGCTCTTCGTTATATGCAGGGACTAGGGCCACTACTTTCACTGTTTTGAGCTCCTTTTTTGTCGCCCGATCTTGGATAGCCCCTTGCGGACTAACTCTTCTCCGTACGAGAGCTCTTGCACTCGCAGGAGCCGGGCTGCCCCCCAGGTCACGGCCAGGCCGGTGATGCCTCCTGCCAAAACAGTTGCGAGAGCGATTTTCGGAAGCGCATCAGGGTTAGGGAATGCCTGCGCGACACCAAAAGCCGCACCGCCGCCAATCGCTGCGGCAATCGCGATCTTCACTATCGTTTTTACTACAGTCCCAGCCCCGAAGTTGCCGATCTTTCGGCGCAACAGATAGGCGAGGAGAATAGCGCTCATCGCATAAAACACCGCATCAGAGATCGGTATGCCAACAAGTCCTATACCCGCAAAGCCGAGCGCACCGGTGGTAAGTACGGCGTAAAGCCCTACGTGCACTACGGTGAGCCCAAGATTTGTGAGCATAGGGGTGCGCGTGTCTTTCAGGGAATAGAAGGTCTTGAGGACGAACATGAAGCTTGCAAAGAAGAAAAGCCCCGATGCCCACCACTGGAGCACCGCCGCGACCTGAGGGACATCTTCGGCGGTGAACTTTCCGGCTCGGTATAGCGTTATCAGTGGATGCGCAAGCGCTATCAGCAATGCCGAGGCGGGCAGTATAAGCATCGCTGTGGCTCGAATTCCTGTCGTGAAGCGTGTCCGGAACTCTTCGAGGTCCTGTCTTCCGGCGGCATCTGATAGCTCCGTGAAAAACGCGGTTGCCAATGCTACCGCGAGAATGCCATAGGGCAGCTGGTAGAACATCCATGCATAGCTTAGTGTCGCAGGGCCATCAGCGGCGACATCGAGAGCATAGGCGTTTCTAAACGATACCGCGACGATGTTGGTGATCACGTATATCACCGTCGGCAAAGCCATCTTGCCCATAGCTTTTAGCCCCGGGTGGGAAAGGTCGATTCTCCATGTGTACTTTGGCCTAAGAGCGATCAGGCTCGGAAGCTGCACTCCAAACATCACGAGGACACCCAGAGTCGTACCGATCGCCAAAGTCCACTTAGCGGCTGTTGGATCGACGCTTACAATCTGGGTGTATGCGATGAGGGTCGCGATCACTGTCAGGTTGTTGAAAGCCGGGCCGAGCGCCGGCCACAGGAAGCGCCGATGGGCGTTTAGTAAGCCTGATATTACGGCCCCGGCACCATAAAAGGCGACCTGAATCGCGAATATCTGGAAGAAGAACACTATCAGGGCGGCGTCTTGTGCGTCCGTCCGGAAGGTCTGGGTCCAGACGACCTGCTCGGCAAAGAAAATTGCAAGCGCAGCAGCAGCTCCCAGCGCCAGTACCGTGATGTTGAACAGGTAGCTGGCGTATTTCCATGCGTCTTCTTCGCCGTACTGCTTCAGGCGCTCCATAAATATCGGAATAAACAGTGAGGAGATTATTCCGCCTGCCACAAGCTCGTAGAGCATGTTGGGAATGTTATTTGCTACATGGTACGAGGCCGCTAGCGCTGTTACGCCCAGTGCGTAAGCTGTGGCCCAGACGCGTACGAAGCCCGTGATCCGGGAGAGCCCCGTAGACATCGACATTATCGCTGTCGATCGCGCAATGGTCGGACGAATAATCTTGACCTCCTCAGGTAACGCCTGAATAACATCGATGTGCCGCCTGCGAGTATACTCATATATTAGGCTATCGCATGTGAAAGGGAATGCTTGTGAAGATATTGGAGATGAACTCATCAACGGCCCGCGGAGTCAGCGCGCTCGTCAAAAGGGTGTTTCCCTTCGAGGGGCATATATCTTCCTGGATATATACAACCCCCGAAGGTTCACTGTTCCGAAAGATCGGGCTTGGGGCAGTTGGCATTAGAAAGGTAACGGTCGTATGGGCTGCTTTAGATGACAGAGGCAACGTTGTGGGAACGATAGGCCTGTTTCGTCACCGCTTCGATGCCGATGAGGCTTTTTGGTTGACATATTTCTGCGTTGCGCCCGAAGCCAGGGGCGCAGGCGTTGGCAGTAGACTTCTCGATCGCGCCATCGAGCGGGCCAGGCAGGATGGCGCCGATTATTTGCGTCTGTACACCTCGGACGCCTCAGATGAGGCCGATGCTCAGCGGCTCTACGAAAGTCGAGGGCTTCATGTTTACAAAACGATGAATCTGATCTTTTACAATATTTTGTTCAGGGAAAAATCACTGGGCGATAGCGAAAGGGTGGCTTGAGGGTGAGCAGAGTTCATGTAAGGCTCTCCGCGATTGCACTAATCGCCGTTTTGCTCTTTTCGGGCACGGCATCTCCTGTTCTTGCCAGCGCGGAATCGCCGAAGACCGACACTGTCGTACTGGTGCTGGCTCCATATCTGACATGGGACGATGTCATGGGCGAGGATGCGCCGAATTTGCGCTTTCTAGCCGAGAACGGCGCTGTTGCAAGCTTGAACACGATCAGTCGCAACAGGCTTGCACTCAGGCGAGATAATCCGGCCCAGGCGGCACTGACATACTCGTCGGGAACGTGGGCGGCCGCCGATCCCAGAGCGGCTGAAGCGTACAGTATCGACGAGCGCATACTCAGTGGCCTGGTGAAAGATGTCTACACCCGCACCATGGGAGTTGACGCTGGTGGCGCAGAGGTTGTCTTTTTGGGACTGCCGAGAACTCAGCGACTGAACGACAGATCTCCGACTCTGGATGTGAAGGTAGGCTCGCTCGGTCAAACCATCGTCGAAGCTGGCGGGGCTACAGCCGCGATCGGCAACTCCGATTTCGGACTGACTGACGATGAGGCCACACATAGGCGCCCGGCGGCGCTCGCCGCCATGGACACTTCAGGAAGGGTGCGGTTTGGAGATGTATCACAGCGGCTATTGAAAGGGGATCCGTTCTCACCCTTCGATGTCGTAGCTGATCTGGGCAGTTACAGCTCCGCTTTTTCGCAGGCGATAATCTCTCTTGAGGCGGCAGGCGGTCCGGGTCTGCTGGTAGTCGATCCCGGCGATCTGACAAGAGCTGAACACGCTGCGCACGATTTTGCGCCCAAGGTTGCCGCCGCCCATAGAGCCCAGGCTATAAGCTCTCTCGATGCGCTGCTGGGGATGATTCGCGCTGAGATGCCTAAAGACGCCGCACTCATGGTCGTTGGCTCATCCACTTCGTTCGCACTGACTGACAGAAGTCCGTTCGCTCCGTTCATCCTCTACTCTCCCGAGCGGCCGGATTGGAGTGGCATGGCGATGTCATCTTCGACGAAGCGTGACGGGCTGGTTGCAAATTTGGACGTTGCCTCGACGGTGGCTTCGCTGCTGGGTATCGAAAGACCTGTCTCGGCGTTGGGAAATGCGGTAACAACAAGTGGCGCTGGCGAACCTCTTTCGGAGCGCATCGAGAAAATTCAACACCGCGACGCCGTCTCTGTGGCGATTGAGGGCGCGAGGGCGCCGACCATCAACGGATTCATTGCTCTTACGATGCTGCTCTTCGGGATATGCGTGCTTCTGTTGTTTCGGATGAGGCTTCTCTCGGAGAGGGCCAGAAGCGTGGCTGGCAGGGCGGCAAGCATAGGACTGCTCTTTATCGTGGCGGCTCCCGCAGCCTCAACGTTGATGTTCGCTGTGGGTATGGATCCTGTAACTTCCGCCGAGGCAGTATTGAAGTTTCTCGCGGTCGCTTTAGGTATCGGCGCGGTAGCTTCTCTGATGATTTTTTCGCGATACACGAGAGTGGCGCTTGGAACCACAGCCCTTGCTACAGTACTCCTGCTTGTGCTGGATCAGTGGCTCGGCGGTCCATGGTCCTTCACGGGGATACTTGGCTTTTCGCCGTTGGTTGCAGCGCGCTACTATGGGCTGGGCAACGAAGGCGCCGCAATTCTAATGGGCGCTTTAATTGTCGGCTCGGCCCTGATCTTCGATGAGTTTGCCGACTCTCGCATAGCGCGTTTTGTCAGGCGCTGGCTGTTCCCAGCGGTCGGGGTATTGGTGGTTGTCACGGCCTCGGCCCCGTTTTTGGGCGCGAATGTGGCCGTTGCTCTCTGGGGCCTCGTTGCAGTTGGGATATTTTGGGCGCAGGCCAATCGTATCAAGATCGACTGGAAGCTGGCGGTCGGAGTGCTTGTTGCGGCTATCGTGATGATAGCCGGGTTCGCGCTTTTCGATATCTCCGCCGATATGGGCACCCAAACTCATCTTGGCCGGGCGCTTGAGAGCGCACGGCAAGGAGGTCTCGGCGAGCTCTGGACGATCGTGGAGCGCAAGGCCGCTACCAATTTAAGAGTGCTGACCACGACAAACTGGTCTTTTGTGCTTATTGGAGTGCTGCTTTTCCTGGGGTATATGCGCTGGCGTCCGCAGGGCGACTTTGCCGAGACGCTACGGGAAAATCCTGCGTTTTCGGCGGCTGTGACAGCATTGCTTGCCGCCGGAGCGGTTGCCTACCTGACCGAGGACTCCGGTATTGTGATCCCCGCATTGATGCTTGTATATGTCGGAGCCGGCATACTCTACTTGATGATCAGCCGCCTGGCCTTTCAGTCAAAGGCAGAACCTGAGCATGAGGGAGATCTCAAGTGACATACTTTGCTGATCTCGCGACGGGAGTCGTTCTTGCCATAGTCGGCGGATGGCTTGTGCCGCTCGCCGGAATGTCATTGCTGGTTCCAGCGTTGAGGGATTCAAGGCTAAAGGTCGCCAACTACCGCGGCGCCGAGGTGTTTCTCGGGCTTGGACTGGTGTGGGTGTTCTGGGTTGCAGGTGTCCGTATTTTTGGTCCAGCGGGTGCCACCTCATTCGTCGTTATCGACGGCGGGATCTCTAGTGCGGCAGGAGCGGTTGCTGTCGCCGCCGCTGCCCTGACAGTCACGTGGGCACTGCTGTTCGGGCTGATCGATGATGTGTTCGGGACTTCCGGCGATAAAGGGTTCAAGGGGCACTTCACATCTCTTGCCCGCGGTCGCTTGAGCACGGGCGCCCTCAAGGCGTTTGGCATCGGACTTGTCGCGCTGGCGGCAGGCGCGCAAATCGCTTCGCGGCGGGAGCTTCTCGGCGTGGAGTATGCGGTCGTACTGATCTGCTCGGCGGCGATGATCGCTCTTTGCGCCAACCTCGTGAACCTGCTCGATTTGCGGCCCGGCCGAGCGATCAAGGGATATGGCGTACTGTGTGTAGCAGGCGCCTGTGCACTCGCTTTCCCGCTCGGGGGAGAGGTGCTCTTGACAGTGGCCTCGACCCTGATCGCGCTGGTTTGGCTTCTCGGCCCTGTGATCGCGGTGGCTCGCTGGGATTTCGGCGAGGAGGGCATGCTCGGTGATGCTGGAGCGAATGCAGCTGGAGCCCTTGCCGGCTTCGTGCTGGCGTTTGCCCTGTCGACCGGCGCACTTGTGGTTGCGACCATCATCTTGCTGGCGCTAAACGCTCTCTCCGAGCGGGTTTCGTACTCGCGTCTGATTGAATCAAATTCGATGCTTTCACGTATCGATTTGTGGGGGCGACAATCACGTTGACTCGCGTATAGTGTCAGATAGAAAAGTTGGTTACACGGGAGGCGGAAAGGGCAGTATGGCGAAATACGTGTTCGTGACGGGCGGAGTGGTCTCCTCGCTAGGGAAAGGAATCACCGCAGCATCCCTGGGGAGACTCTTGAAGTCCAGGGGGCTGAAGGTCTCGATTCAAAAGCTCGACCCCTACCTGAACGTCGATCCCGGCACTATGAGCCCATTTCAGCACGGAGAAGTTTTTGTCACGGACGATGGCGGCGAAACCGATCTGGATCTCGGACACTACGAGCGATTCATAGACGAGTCGCTGACTCGGAATTGTAATGTCACCGCCGGCAAGATATACCAGTCTGTCATCACCCGCGAGAGGCGCGGTGATTATCTCGGCGGCACGGTTCAGGTTATTCCGCACGTCACGAATGAGATCAAGGACCGCATAAAGCGTATCGCCGAGGATGCCTCTCCGGATGTCATTATCACCGAGGTAGGCGGGACCGTTGGAGATATAGAATCGCTGCCGTTTCTCGAGGCCATCAGACAGCTTCGCAGGGAGCTCGGCAGGGATAATTCTTGCTTCATCCATGTCACTCTGGTGCCGTGGATCGACGCGAGCGCGGAGCTCAAGACCAAGCCGACCCAGCACTCCGTTCAGGAGTTGCGTGGTATCGGAATCCAACCCGATTTCATCGTTTGCAGGTCAAATCGGCCGGTTGATGAATCCACTCGCAGGAAGATCGCGCTCTTTTGCGATGTCGATCCGAACGCGGTAGTCGAGGCAATAGATGCTCGCAGCATCTATGAGGTGCCACTGAACCTTTCTGCCGAGCGCCTGGACGAGATGGTTATCGAGCGCCTGGGGCTTGTTTGCGGGCAACTCGATCTGAAGGAGTGGACGAACTTTGTGGTGCGCTCTCAATCCATCGACAAGGAAGTAGACATCGCCTTGGTCGGCAAGTATGTTGCGCTTCCAGACGCTTACCTGTCTGTGACCGAGGCGCTCCAGCACTCGGGCACCTGGCACGATCACCGAGTGAAGGTGCACTGGCTCGACGCGGAGTCCCTGAGCCCCGAAGATGTCGGTCAGACGCTGGCGAAATTCGACGGAATACTGGTTCCCGGCGGATTTGGTATCCGCGGGATAGAGGGCAAGATCCGGGCCGCATGTGTGGCGCGTACAACAGGAATGCCCTATCTGGGGATATGCCTGGGCATGCAGGTCGCGGTCGCTGAGTTCGCCCGAAACGTCGCAGGGCTTCCGGGCGCAAACTCAAGCGAGTTCGATCCAGTCACCGAGCATCCAGTAATCGACCTCATGCTCGACCAGCGCGAGGTCAAAAACCTTGGAGGCACGATGAGGCTCGGCACCTACCCGTGCGCTATAACGCCAGACACTCTGGCGGCCGCGGCGTATGGCGAGAGATTGATCTACGAGCGGCATCGGCACAGGTATGAATTCAACAACGCATACAGGGATCGGCTGACCAGCGCGGGGATGGTGATCAGCGGGCTTTCGCCCGATGGTCGCCTGGTGGAGATGATCGAGCTACCGGAACATCCCTGGTTCGTCGGCGCGCAAGGCCACCCCGAGTTCAAGAGCCGGCCCTCTCGGCCAGCGCCGTTGTTCAGGGATTTTGTGGGCGCGGCTGTTCGCTATCGCGATTCGCGCCAGGGCTGATACGGTTGTGAGCGACAGGATCCTGGACACCTTTCTGGACCTGGTGCGCATCGACAGCCCCGTTCGCAGCGAGCGTCAGGTGGCCCAGTACTGCGCCGCGAGATTCTCCGAGGCGGGAGCGGCAACAACGTTCGATGAAAGCGCGGTCATTACCGGCTCGGACACGGGTAACCTGATCGCCACGCTGCCTTCCCGCGAGTGCGAGGGGGTAGTGATTCTCTCGGCGCACATGGATTGCGTTGACCCGTGCATCGGTGTTACCCCGGTGATCGAAGACGGCGTGGTCCGCTCTTGCGGTCAAACCGTGCTTGGCGCTGACGACAAGGCGGGGATAGCCGTCATCATAGAGGCCGTTCGCGCACTTGCGGATAGCTCAGAACCGCATCCCGAGATAAAGGTTGTGTTGACCGTCGCCGAGGAGAAGGGGCTCGCCGGCGCGAAGGCGCTATCTCCCAAGGCGTTTGAGGGGGATGTTTGCCTGGTGCTGGATGCGGCCGGATCACCCGGTCAGGTTGTGGTCGGGGCTCCAACTCACTATACCTTCGAGGCTATCTTCACAGGCACATCCGCTCATGCGGGGATCGCTCCCGAGGAAGGGCGCTCAGCTTTGGCGATGGCCGCTAGCTCGGTGTGCGCCATGGAGCTTGGACGCCTCGACGAATCCACGACCGCCAACATCGGCGTGATCGAGGGAGGAACTGCCACAAACGTTGTACCTGCCTCGGCGCGTATGACAGGTGAGTGCCGCTCGCTCTTTCGGGAAAAGGTCGAACAGGCTCGGAGCTCGATGGACGAGAGCATGCGAGAGAGCGCCGAGAAACTCGGCGGTTCTGCCGAGGTCAATTGGGTCCTCGAATATGAAGGCTTTACGGTAAGCGACGACGCGCGTTATCTGCCGCAGGTGCTGGACGCCTGCCGCGATGCCGGAATCCCGCCTGTCAAGGTCACTACGGGCGGAGGTAGTGACGGGAGCATCTTTGCTTCGAGAGGAGTGTCGACCTTCGTTTTGGCGTGCGGAATACGCGATGCGCACTCGACAACCGAGCACATAGCGATAGACGACTTGCGAGTCACGCTCGAAATTGTGTTGGCGTTTATCAAGCGCCTGAGCAAGGAGTCGATGTAATTGAGGCTGGAATGGGGAGAGGTAATCGAGGTGGCTCGCGAAGGCGATTCCATCCAGCACCTGGAGGTCTCACTCGACTCGGGCTTGAGCGGTTCGGCTATCTGTTACACGCGATTGAGTGGGCCGTGTGCGATCGGCGATCGTGTTTTGCTCAACACCACAGCGGTCAGGCTCGCCTTGGGCACTGGCGGCCGGCATTTCGTCGTCGCTCGTGCCGACAAGTTGGCGGGCGTGGCGTACGAGGACGACTCGACGGGGCATATCATGAAGGTGAGGTATACCCCTATGCAGCACGATGTCCTCTCCGTTGAGGAGCAGGGCAGCCCCCATCACGAGGTCATGGCCACCGCCGAGGATTTACTTGGGCTTCCCGTCGCATGTTGTGGCCTGCACAGCCAGGCCCCTCTTGTGGCAGCCGCGGTAAAGTCGAGCTTCCCGACGGCGAAGGTGGTCTATGTGATGACGGATCAGGCCGCGTTGCCGATCGCTCTATCGGACGTCATCAGGAGCTCTGTAGACTCGGGGTTGATCGACTCGACGATAACGTGCGGTCAAGCATTCGGCGGAGATCTCGAGGCAGTGAATTTGCACTCCGCGCTGCTTGTGGCAAAGCACGTCACCAAAGCCGATGTGGCAATCGCCGCGATCGGCCCTGGAGTTACGGGCACGGCCACGCCTTTTGGCCATGGTGGCGTCGCTCAAGGTGAGGCGATTAATGCGGTAGCGGTGCTTGGTGGGGCGCCGGTCGCGGTGCTCAGGATGTCGTTTGCGGACTCGCGCAAGCGGCACCGGGGCGTGAGCCACCACACCCTTGCGGCGCTTTCGAAGGTTGCTCTCGCCAAGGCGTATGTGGCGGTTCCACGATTGCCGGGTGAGCAGGCTGGCATAGTCGAGCGAATGCTTGAGCAATCCGGTGTGTGGCATCTGCATAAACAGGCTCTGGTCGAGCAAGCACTCGCACCTTCCTTGCGCGACGTGGAGGTGCGTACAATGGGTCGTGGCCCAGGTGACGACCCGGCGTTTTTCCTGGCCGCTTTTGCGGCCGGTGAAGTTTGTGCGGGATTGGCGTTAGGTCGGGAGTATTGAGTATGCTTGCGTTTTGAGTCTCGAGTTTTCATTTTTTTGGCACACCCGGAAGAGGAGGAAAGGCCCGTGATAGTCGGAGTACCCAAAGAGATAAAGAACAACGAGTTTCGGGTGGGCTTGACACCCGGTGGTGTCGCCGAGTTTGTCGCGCACGGACATGCGGTGCTCATAGAGGCCGGCGCGGGCGTTGGCTCTTCATTCAGCGACACAGAGTACACCGCTGCCGGCGCCCAGATGGTCGCTTCGGCGGCAGAAGTTTTCGAGCGCGCCGATATGATCATCAAGGTAAAGGAGCCTCAGGCCGAGGAGATCGAGCTATTGCGCCCGGGGCAGATACTCTACACGTTCCTGCACTTGGCTCCCGATCGTCCTCAGACCGAAGGCCTCGTGAAGTCAGGGGCGATATCTATCGCGTATGAAACAGTAGAGCTTCCCAACCGCTCACTCCCGCTGCTTGCTCCGATGTCGGAGGTCGCCGGCAGGATGGCAGCCCAGGTCGGCGCGGCGTACCTTCAGAAGCCCAACGGCGGACGTGGAGTTCTCATGGGTGGGGTTCCCGGTGTACTTCCGGCGAAAGTCGTTGTCTTCGGGGGTGGAGTAGTCGGCACGAACGCCGCTTATGTGGCGATGGGAATGGGCGCGGACGTTACCATAATGGACATCAATCTGGATAGGCTTCGTTATCTCGACGAGATATGGGGAAATCGCATCCGGACCATGTATTCCAGCAAGCACAATATCGAGCAGATCATCACCGAGGCCGATCTGCTGATCGGCGCTGTGCTTCTCATCGGCGCCAAGACGCCGTTTTTGGTCACGCGAGACATGCTTTCCGCGATGAAACAGGGCGCGGTTATAGTTGACGTGTCCGTAGATCAGGGAGGCTGCATCGAAACCACAAAGCCCACTACACATGCCGATCCCACCTACTTTGTAGATGGCGTCTTGCACTATGGCGTGGCAAATATGCCAGGCGCCGTCCCGCACACCTCCACCCTGGCGCTGATGAACTCCACGTTGCGCTATGGTCTGGCGATAGCGGACAAGGGCTGGAAGCAGGCGGTACTCGACGATCCTTCGCTTGCCAAAGGGGTAAATGTGCTCGATGGAGCGGTCACCTATCAGCCTGTAGCTGAAGCTCACGACGTGGCGTACACGCCTCTATCGGAGATGATCGGAAGTGCGACAGCATCTCGATGATTTTATCGCCCATATGACTGTCGAGCGGGGAGCCTCGGCTCACACCGTGGACGCATATCGCCGTGACATCGGCAGCTACCTCGATCTTCTCGGCGATCGTGGGGTGTCAAGCGTCGATCACATAACCTCAGATGATGTGCGGGCGTTCATCTCAAAGCTTTACCACGATGGGCTGGCGCACAGCTCGACAGAGCGAAAGCTGGCATCGGTGAAGAGCTTCCACAAGTTCCTGGTGCGAGAAGAGGTAACCGCTAATCACCCGACATCCGACGTTCCGCTGCCGAAGGTGAGCCAGCGGCTTCCCGAGGTTATCTCGGCGGATCAGGCCGAAGCGCTGCTCTCTCAGCCCTTTGAGCCTACGTTTGCGGGGCACAGGGATCGGGCGATCCTCGAGGTTCTGTACGGGTGTGGGATGCGGGTAAGCGAGCTTATCGGCCTTGACATGACCTCACTGGACCTGCAGGAGGGCTTCATCCGCGTGTTCGGCAAAAACTCCAAGGAGCGCGATGTCCCTGTCGCCGGAGCTGCGCTGCGGGCGCTGGAGGAGTACCTCGCTTCCGGGCGACTCTTTCTTCGCGGGAAGGGTCGTCGCGGCGGGATCGAGCCTGCCGCTGTTTTTCTGAACTGCCGAGGAGGAAGAATCTCCAGGCAGGCCGTTTTCGGCATAGTCCGAAAGTACGGCCGTCGTGTCGGCCTGACCCTGCATCCCCACGTTCTTCGGCACTCCTACGCCACCCACATGCTGGAAGGCGGTGCAGATCTGAGGGTTCTTCAGGAGCTTCTCGGCCATGCCGATATAGCGACTACGCAGGTTTATACCCACGTGAACAGGCGTCATATTCGCGAGGAGTATATGTCGACCCACCCGCGCGCCAGAGTTCGCTCGGCAGGTCGGTGATCTATGAACGTCTCTTGCGCACACGCCATCAAAGCCTGTTGCCTCGCTGCGTCGAATTAGGTGTATAGTGAATAAGTACCGTAAGTTTTTGTATTGTCTACGACAAGGAGGACGATGCGCGTGAACGGTCGGACACGTAAGCTTCTCTCAATGGTGGTGGCGCTCGCTCTGATCGCCGCGGTGTTCGCGGGGTGCGCTCCGCAGGAGACCCCTCAGCCGGAACCGGAGGCCCCCGGAGTCGACTTTTCGGCGGCCATGGTTACCGACGTTGGAGGGCTTGGCGACAAGTCTTTCAATGACATGGCTTGGGCGGGTCTTGAAAGAGCTCGTGATGAGCTGGGTGTTGAGGTCAAGTCTTTGCAGTCAAACGAGATCGCGGATTATGAGCCAAATATCGATCAGTTGGCCAACGCTAACTTCAACGCGATCTTCACAGTCGGGTTTCTGATGACCGATGTCACCAACAACAAGGCGCCGGAGTATCCGGATGTCGTTTTTGGAGGAATCGATCAGTTCTTCGAGGCCCCGGCGTCAAATCAGGTCGGCTTGCTCTTCAAAGAGAACGAGGCTGCTTACTTGGCCGGCGTTGTGGCTGGACTCGCAACCTTGGATCAGACCCTGGATGAGCGCATCAATGATGCCAACACGATCGCTTTTATCGGCGGTATGGACATTCCGCCAGTGGAGAAGTTCGAGGTCGGATTTATTGCGGGTGCGAGATCTGTCAATCCGGACGTCAAGGTGATCTCCCTGTACGCGGGCGACTTTGACGATCAGGCAAAGGGCAAGGAACTGGCGATGTCCGCCATCGGTCAGGGTGCGGACGTGGTCTTCGCGGCTGCCGGCCTTACCGGACTGGGCTCCATTACTGCAGCCCAGGAGAGAGGCGCATTGTTTATCGGCGTTGACGCTGACCAGTATTTGACAGTTCCCAACTCGGGTGATGTCATGCTCACCTCGGCAGTCAAGCGCGTTGATGTAGCAGTGTTCGAGACGATCAGAGCGGCCCTGGAAGGCACCTTCGAGGGTGCTCAGAACATCTCCTTCGGCCTTGCCGAGGAAGGTGTAGGCCTGGCGCCCTTCCATGATTTTGACGACAATGTATCGCAGGAAATCAAGGACGCTGTGGAGAAGGCACGTGAGGATGTGCTCTCCGGCGCCGTGGCCGTTCCTCAGACGAGAGATGAGCTGTAAAGACAAGGAGTCAGTGATACTTGGCATCGGTTATGCTGGTGACGTATCTGGCTGATTCGACGTAAGGGCGACTGGAATGCGATGACGCGCCGGTCGCCCTTACGCTTGTATGCGGCGTCCGATATTTTTGACGGGAAACGATGATGAGTGCTGCCCTGCTTGAGGTTCGTGAACTGACGAAGCGCTTTCCAGGTGTTCTGGCAAGCGATAGAGTCTCGTTTACCTTATCCGAGGGTGAGATTGTGGCCTTGCTTGGGGAAAACGGGGCCGGTAAATCTACGCTGATGAAGATCGTCTATGGGTTGCTCAGTGCGGATTCTGGTGAGATTCTGCTTGACGGCAACCCCGTCAATATTCGGTCTCCTCGAGCCGCGATCGATCTTGGTATCGGCATGGTGCACCAGCATTTTATGCTTGTTGAGCCCTTGTCGGTTACGGAAAATATTGTTTTGGGCCACGAGCCTGCGCACCCGGGCGGAGTTTTGGATATGCGCAAGGCCCGACAGGACGTCATGGAGCTTTCTCGGCGATACGGACTCCGTGTCGATCCGGACTCCATCATCCGTGACCTGCCAGTAGGCATGCAGCAGCGGGTCGAGATATTGAAAGCTCTTTACCGAAGCGCGAGGATATTGATTCTCGATGAGCCAACAGCGGTGCTGACACCGCAGGAGGTAAAGGAGCTCTTTTCTGTAGTGCGCTCCCTGGTAGCCGAAGGGCTGTCGGTTGTATTCATTACCCACAAGCTCGAGGAAGTGATGTCGATCGCTGACAGGGTTTTAGTCATGCGAGACGGGCACATTGTTGGCGAGACTCGACCGGCTCAGACAGATACAGCAGGCCTCGCGCGATTGATGGTTGGCCGCGACGTGGTCTTCAGGGTTGAGAAGAAGCCGTCGGAGTGCGGAGAGGCACTGCTCGAAGTCACTGAGGTTTCTGTGCCTGACGAGCGTCGACTTGAGGCGGTGCGTGGAGTATCCTTTAGCGTCTGTGCGGGTGAGGTGGTGGCGATAGCGGGTGTCTCCGGAAACGGCCAGAGTGAGCTCGTCGAGGCTATCACCGGTTTACGCAAGGTCTCAAGTGGTACCATCAGATTGTCCGGCAAGGACATTACCGGAGCCTCTGTAAGGCAGACGATCGCGGCGGGTGTATCCCATGTGCCTGAAGATCGTCATCGTAGAGGCATGGTGCTCGAGTTCAACCTGTCAGACAATATCCTCCTCGGCGATCATCGGAATCAGCCCTTCTCCCGATATGGAATCCTGAACCCAGAATCTATTAGAGACACCGCCAAAGAGCGAGTCTCTGAGTATGATGTGCGCACCCCTTCCGTCGATGTGCCGGGCACCTCGCTCTCAGGCGGCAATCAGCAAAAGCTGGTTCTCGCCCGTGAGTTGGGTCGCGACCCGAAGCTGCTTGTCGCCGCTCAACCTACCAGGGGACTCGACGTTGGGGCAATCGAGTTTGTTCACAAGCAGATTCTTGCCGAGCGTGATTCCGGCACGGGAGTTTTGCTGGTATCGCTTGAGCTCGAGGAGATTCAGTCACTAGCCGATCGAATTCTCGTGATGTATGAAGGCCGGATAGTCAAGGAGTTTCAGGCAGGAGAAGCAAGCGACGAAGAACTCGGTTATTACATGACCGGGGGAGGCGGCGAGAAGTTGACTGATAAAGCGAGTCAATTGCCACGGGAAGAGAGTAACCGATGATCTCCAGCGAAAAGGAGGTACGCGCAGCCAGGATCCGAGCAGCGCTTGAGCATGTCGCAACGCCGTTTGTCTCGATCGCACTGGCCATGCTTGTGGGATCTTTAATCATCTGGCTGGTCGGCTACGATCCCGGCAAGGCCTTCCTTGCCCTGCTCGACGGCTCGTTTGGCGGCCCGCGTCAAATTGGCGACACGATGCTTCGCGCAACTCCGCTAATATTCACCGGTCTCGCGGTGGCTTACGGATTCAGGGCTGGGTTGTTCAACATTGGCGCAGAGGGCCAGCTTTTCATGGGCGGCCTGGTCGCCGCCTGGCTTGGCCTTTTGCTTGCCGGCTTGCCACCTGTCGTCACGATCCCCACAATTATCGTTGCCGGAATGATCTCGGGAGCCGCATGGGCGTTCGTGCCCGCGGTTCTCAAAGCCCGGGTGGGCGCTCACGAGGTAATCACCACAATGATGTTTACCTTCATAGCGCGGTACATAGTCTCGTGGCTTGTTACCGGCCCTCTTCAGGCCGAGGGGGCGATTCCGCAGACTAAGGAGCTTCCACCAGAATCAACTTTGCCAAGACTCGTGGAGCTTATGCCCTTCCTGGAGACGGGACGCGCTCACGTTGGGTTCTTTATGGCTTTGGCGTTTGCGGTGTTCGTTTGGTGGATACTCAAGCGTACCACTTTGGGTTTTGAGGCCCGAGCGGTTGGCTACAATCCTTTTGCCTCCGAGACAAGCGGCATATCCGTCTCATCGACTACCGTCAAGTCGCTTTGCATCTCAGGCGCACTGGCATCCATGGCGGGAGTCATGGAGGTGATTGCGGTACACGGCCGGCTGTTCGATCAATTCTCGGCGGGCTTTGGATTTACCGGAATCGCGGTTGCGCTTTTAGCGAGAAACAATCCGCTCGCTGTCGTCGCAGCGGCCATATTGTTCGGAGCGTTGTCCGCGGGCGCCGGAACCATGCAGATGCAGGCCGACGTGCCTCCGGAGGTAATCTTCATAATTCAGGCCCTGATAATCTTTTTTGTGGCCGCGCAGCAGCTGGCTCGCTGGGTTGTCAGGCCTCTGAGCGGCAAAGGGGAGGCAAAAGGTGCTTAGCGATATACTCGCCCCCGATCTTTTTGCTTCGGCAATTCGAATCGCAACTCCGATTGCCCTTGCCGCGATCGGCGGCGCCATCTGTGAGCGGGCCGGTGTGGTGAACATCGCGCTCGAGGGAATCATGCTTTTCTCGGCGTTCATGGGTGTGGTCGGGGCCACCTTCACAGGGAGTGCGTGGGGAGGCGTCGCGGTAGCGGTTGTAGCGGGCTTGTCGCTGGCGCTCGTTCACGCGTTCGCTTCGATCACGCTCAAGACCGATCAGGTTGTCTCGGGCACGGCTATAAATATTTTAGCTGGCGGCCTGACCGGATTTTTCATGGAAGTGATCTTCCAGCGCCCTGGAACCACCGACCCGGTGACGCGACTTAGCCCGTTACTGGAATTGAATGGGCCGACAACAGGGTATCTGGCAGATATCTGGGTGTGGATCAATACGACGCTGTTCAGCTACACCCCTATCGTTTACATTGCGATTTTGATCGCTATCGTTGGGCAGTGGGCCATGTTCAATACGCGTTGGGGATTGCGTCTGCGAGCGCTCGGCGAGCATCCGCAAGCCGCGGACACGGTCGGTATCAACGTGTATCGCGGCAGGTATGTAGCTGTGCTCATGAGCGGCGCTTTGGCTGGTCTGGCCGGAGCGAATCTGACGCTGGAGCAGGTCGGGTCGTTTACCGAAGGAATGACCAACGGTCGCGGTTTTATCGCTCTTGCCGCAAACATATTCGGCCGCTGGACGCCCGCGGGGTCGTACGGCGCCTCGCTGCTGTTCGGCTTTGCGGATGCGCTTCAGATCAAGTTGCAGCTGCTGCGTGATGTAGTTGCTATTCCATCACAGTTTTTCCTGATGCTACCCTATGTGCTGACCGTGGTTGTCCTCGCGGGTGTTGTTGGCAGGGCTGTTGCGCCCGCGGCTGTGGGTAAGCCTTACGAGAAGAGCTGACATGGTGATGCGAAAAGGCAGTTTCTCACTACCAGCCACTGTGTTTTGGGCGGGAACCTGGGCGGTAGGGGTCGCGATTGGCGTGGCGCTAGGAGCCTGGATTACCGTCGTATCAGGTGAAGGCGCACCGGGTGTGCAATCACTCGATATCGCCGAGGACCTACTGATGCTTCCAGCGCTAGCCGGAGTGGCGGTCTTCCTGTTGTATCTCTCTGGAAGCGGTCTCGTCGCCTTGGTGAGAGTGCGCACGGTGCCGAAAAGCTCCGACGATCACTAGTGCGATCACAAAGACTACCGCCGCGATAATGTCTTCGGGAATATCGGGGCTGAAATCGAAGCCCCTGCCGATCGATCTTATCAGGTAGGCGGCGGCCGGAATGGCAACCGCCGCCCACAAGGGGATTTTGATCTTTGGTCTCAGTAGGCCCATCGCTTAAGCGGCGGGATCCTTGGAGCCCGAGACCGCCTTCATGGCGCGCCTCCTGTTGAGGTAGAGGCGCAGTACCAGCGCTGCAAGCGCCAGAATGATGATCACCGGCGTGAGTGCTCCGAGCAACACGATCAATGTGTTGATGGTGCGCACGAAGGCTCGAACAGACTCGGTCAGTGCCGCTACGAAGCCCCAATCTTCACCGGTCGGACGCACGATGGGCTTTGGTCCAGTAAGCTCTATCGTGACAACAGAGTGTGCCGCTTGCCTTTCCAGGTAAGCTATTTGCGCTTGCATCGACTCGATTTCTCCGCGAATGCGGGACAGCTCTTTTTCAACCGCGAGCATCTCGGTCACGTTCTTAGCTTTTGCGAGAAAGTCGCGCAACTGAACCTCGCTTGCCTGCAGGTTCTTCAGCCGAGCATCGAGATCCAAGTGTTCCTGCGTCACGTCACTTTGGGTTTCCGCGTGGCGCAGCACGGCTCCGATCTCTGAAATCGTTGCTATAAAGGTTTCGAGGTTTTCAGCGGGCACCCTGACCGTGAGGTATCCGGAAATAGGAGCTCCGTCCATCGCCGTCACTTCGGATTGCCTGTAGATTGGGAATCCTTCGTCGGTGCTCACATTCAGGTCTATTATGGTTCCGTTGTGCTCTTTCGCCGCCGCCCTGAGTGATTCAACCGCAGAATCGATCGCATCGACACCAAGACGCATCTCGACGCGTTGGACGATCAGTCGATCTTCCTGGGGAATTGCAGATGCATCAGGACCGGCGCCCGGAGCAGGGGCAAGAAGGATTTCCGCCTGCGGGTCTCCATAAGGGGTCATGTCAGGCGAGACTGCCCGATCTCCATCGGCGGCCGTGTCCTGGTATATCATCGGCTCCGGCGTTCCGAGATCTGTTCCCGCGCCTTCGTCTGTGGAAATTGCCGAGCACCCCGTTACCAGAAGTGTCAAGGCGACGAATGCCGCTACCAGATAGAGAATCGGCGAATATTGAGGGAGTTTTACGCTTTTCGATCTTTCCACTTGGTCCTCCAAATGTCTGCTGGATTATTCGCTATCAGCAACACTGACGCCCTCTGCCTAGGTTGGCAGGAGGGCGTCGGACACAAAGACAGTGGAAACTACCTACCAGCTTATTCGGACTTGTCTTCGAGCTTCTTCATTTCCAGGGCTGCATAGACACCCAGTGCAATACCCATGGCGACCACTATGAAGAAAGCCCACCACATCGTGATCCACAAAGTGCCTGCAACATTGGCTCCGAACAGGGCTCCGACCATGAAACCTTCACCTCCGAAAGCGGGTTCGACCTGATTTAGATTCTACTCCCACTTTGCAAAAGCGGCAACAGTGTCGAATCTCGATTGTTGAATTCCACTGTCAATGTGCGTTTCCTGCGTACCTGATCAATTTGACGATGAAAGCGCTCGTTTGGTTTTCAGAAACGCGCCCCGGAGTACCCGGATTCGTAGGCAAATCGCTCGATTGTGTGATTTGGTGGGAAAAATTCCCATCTAGGTGTTGAAAAGTGGGACATAGTGGTATACAGTTTATCCCATCAGGCCACGGTGGCCTTTGGGCAATGTCCGACGGAGTATTCCTCGAGACACGAGGGGAGGCGATGAGCACATATGTTTCTAGGCGATCACCGGCACACGCTGGATGCCAAAGGACGTGTCTCGCTGCCTTCGCGATTCCGCTCGGAGATGACGGGCAAGCTTGTCGTCGCAAAAGGGTTGGACAAGTGTCTTTACGTCTATCCAGCCGGCGAGTACGGACGCTTCGTCGAAGAGTTGGTGGCAAAGGAGGACTTTGAGCCTCGTTTGCGAAAGATTCGCAGATTTTTCACGGCCGGGGCGGTTGAGGTCGAGCTTGACTCCGCCGGACGCATTGGGCTGCCAGGAAACTTACGAGCCTATGCCGGCCTTTCCAAAGACGTTGCGATCGCGGGCAACGGCAACAGGATAGAAATTTGGGACTCCGCGATGTGGGATGAGTACAGCGAGGCTGGGGAGAACATCGAAGACCTCGCAAAAGAGTTGTCCGAAGCGGGCATGCTCTGAAGGCTTGATAATGGAATATCGGCACACTCCAGTTTTGCTGGCCGAGGTCACGCAGTACTTATCATTGCAACCCGGTTCGATAATCGTCGATTGCACCTTAGGCGGGGCAGGACACGCGAAGCGGATAGTAGATTTGATTGCGCCCTCAGGCATCCTTGTCGGAATCGACCAGGATGATGCAGCACTAAACGTAGCAGCGGACATACTCCGCCTCGGCCAGCATGTCGTGTTGTTGAAAGGGAACTTCGCCGATCTCGATCGGCTGTTGTTGCAGGCGCAGGTTCCCTATGTCAACGGATTTCTCTTCGACCTCGGTGTGTCCTCGCCACAGCTTGATCTGGTTGAACGTGGTTTTACTTATCAGGAGGACACTTCGTTGGACATGCGGATGGATCTCGGCGGGCCTATCACAGCAGCGGATATCGTAAATACCTACTCCGAATCACAGCTGGCCCGCATCATCCGCGAGTACGGGGAGGAAAAGTGGGCCTCGCGAATAGCAGCTTTCATCGTAGCAGCGCGAGGCCGCCGCCCCGTAAAGACCACCGGTGAGCTCGTAGAGATCATCAAGATGGCTGTTCCCGCAGCCGCGCGCCGACAGGGACCGCACCCTGCGCGAAGGACCTTTCAGGCCCTGCGAATCGAGGTCAACTCTGAGCTGGAGGTCTTGGAAAAGGCGCTTCATACGGCAGTCAGATGGTTGGCGCCAGGCGGACGGTTGGTGGTCATAAGCTACCACTCGCTTGAGGACAAGATCGTAAAGCGCGTTATTACCGATTTGCAGGACCGCTGTAAGTGCCCTCCGGCAATGCCGGTGTGCGCATGTGGAAAAGTGCCGAAACTCCGGACAATTACAGGAAAGCCGGTGGTTCCAACCGCCGCAGAAATAGAAGTGAACCCCAGATCTCGCAGCGCAAGACTGAGGGTCGCAGAGAAGATCTAGCCCGCATTGCATCATTTTGCGGCAAGGAAGAGCGAACAGGAGAGGAAGATGGGCGTCGCAGCTTGTTCAAAAAAACGGCATAACGCGGATAGCCGCAGTCGCATGATATTCCAGTTCGCAACTCTATTTATGGTGTTGTTGGCTATCTTTGGTATCGGCAGGGTGACAATTATGGCTAACGCTGCCGAGCTAACCTTTGAGCAAGCGCGCCTTGCCGCCGAGATCGAAGATGAGCGCGAAAGAGGCGAGATTCTAGAGCTGAGTCGCATAAATCTTGCCACACCTTCCCGGATCGAGTCGATAGCGGCCGGATCGCTAAATATGATGCCGGCCACTCAGGTGAGCTATCTGGCTGTGAACACGAGGGTCCGCGAGCCGATCCTCGCTGAGAATAACTCTCCCGCCCAGGCGACTTCGATGGAGGACGCAGAGGCGGCAGCACCAAGGTAGTTCGGGTTAGCACTGCACGTTTACAGGAGGAATGTTGGGCGAGAGGCGCAAGAAACGCGCGAAGTCAACCTCAGGCAGCGGTCGTTTCATCTTTCTGTGGGTTGCGGTCACGCTGGCCCTGCTCGCCATATCCGCTCGTCTGGTCGAGCTGCACGTCATCGAGGCTCCTGCGTTTGCAAAGTTAGCCGAAGAGCAGCGGACAAGAGATTTGGAGCTTCTGCCTCGGCGGGGCACGATATTTGACCGTGAAGGCGAACCGCTGGCCATCAGCGTAGAGGCACGCTCCATATATGCATCCCCTAGATTCGTAAAGGATCCTGCTGCAACTGCAAAGTCGCTTTCGACCATACTCGGCGGCAATGCTGCTGAGTATGAGGAGAAGCTTCGCCGGGATGCCGGATTCGTCTACATCGCCAGAAAGGTCGATATCGAGCGGGCCAACGCACTAAAGGAGCTGGATCTTGCCGGTATCGGCTTTCTCGATGACTCCCGCCGTGTCTATCCCTTCGGCGAGCTTGCGGCTCAGGTTCTCGGGTTCGTAGGCGTCGACAACATAGGTCTTACCGGCATCGAAAAACAGTACGACGATGTGCTGGCAGGCACTCCTGGTCGTATCATCGCTGAGCGAGACCCCTCTGGTCGACCTATTCCGGGCGGCGTGAGCCATACAGAGCTGCCCGTCGATGGCGAAGACATACAGCTCACGATCGACAAAGACATTCAGCATAAAGCACAAATGGTGCTGGCCGAGACGGTAAAATCCTCAGGCGCTATCGGCGGTAATGTGATTGTGATGGATGCAAATGATGGCAGCATCTATGCGATGGCTTCCTACCCTGGGTTCGATCCAAACAACTTCCGGTCGGCCGATCAAAGCGCGGTCAGGAATCGGGCTCTAACAGATGTGTATGAGCCAGGTTCGACCCTGAAGGCGTTGACGGTCGCCGCCGCTATCGATAGAGGCTTGTTCACGCCAGAAAGCGTCTTTGATCTGCCGGCCACGATACAGATAGGCGGAAGGACGATCGGTGAGGCTCGCAGAAGGGAGTTTGCCCGGATGGACCTCACCGAAATATTGGCTTTTTCCAGCAACGTTGGCTCGGTCAAGCTCGGTATGGCCATGGGGCCGGAAACCCTATACGACTACT
Source organism: Actinomycetota bacterium (assembly GCA_018334075.1). NCBI lineage: Bacteria > Bacillati > Actinomycetota > Actinomycetota bacterium. The sequence goes on along the minus strand of JAGXSC010000068.1, from coordinate 54,810 downwards.
TCGATAGATTTGGCTTGAACGAGGCACCCGGAATCGACTTCCCGGGACAGTCAAGAGGCGTACTTATCCCGGTTGATCAATGGTCCCCCTCAACGCTAGGTACACTCACTTACGGTCAGGGAATATCGCTAACTCCAATGCAGCTTGCGCGCGCTATGTGCGCGATTGCAAACGGCGGCACTCTCCCAGCTCCGCATCTGCTGAGTTCAGCTGACGGAGCTCAAACCACCGGGCCACGCGCCATCAGCGAGTCGACCTCTGCGACGATGCGCGAAATGCTTGTCTCGGCGGTTACATCAGGAACGGGTAGCGCCGCGGCTATGCCGGGATACTCGGTTGCGGGAAAGACGGGCACCGCCCTGAAGATCAAAGAAGATGGATCGGGGTATGCGAAAGGAAAGTACATCGCTTCATTTGCGGGCTTTTTGCCGGCTGGCGATCCGCAAGTAGTGATACTTGTGAATATAGACGAGCCTGGCGGCAACGCTTTCGGTGGAGTGGTCGCCGCTCCTGCGTTTAGAAGGATCGCCGAGTTTGTCGTTTCACACATCGGGATATCTCCTCAACCCGAAAGGCAAATTGACGATACGACGACAGTAGGCGCCGATGTCCTGTAGTCAAGAGTGCGCGATGCTAGTATCGTTCATTCGCGACGACTCGAGAGCGGGTGATAACGGTTTACGATTTACTCGACTTGATCCCCGGGGAATTGGTGATTTCAGGCCATCCGGTTAGCTGCACGGGGATAACATACAACTCTCGCAACACTCGCTCTGGCGATGTGTTTTTCTGCATTTCTGGTCACCAGTTCGATGGACACGAGTTTGCTCACGACGCGGTGAAAAATGGAGCCGTTGCCATCGTGGCTGTCAAGCCGCATTCAGCAGGCACCGAGATCCCGACTGTGCTGGTTCGTGATTCGCGGATCGCGCTTGCGGCCGCCTCGGCAGAAATTTTTGACTGCCCAAGTCACAAGTTGCCTGTTATAGGGGTTACGGGAACAAACGGCAAAACAACAACTACTTATCTTGTCGACTCGATTCTGAGAAGCGTTGGCAGCATCACTGGGCTGATCGGAACGGTGGAAACGAGGATCGGCCGGGAAACTTTTCAAAACGAGCGAACGACACCGGAATCACTCGAGCTACAGGGATTGCTCGCCCGGATGGTTGACTCGGGCGTGCAGGCGGTGTCCATGGAAGTATCATCGCACGCCATCGACTTGCACCGAGTTGACTACATGCGTTTCGCGGTCGCCGCATTTACCAATCTCACACAAGACCACCTTGACTACCATCGAACGATGGAGGAGTACTTCTCGGTGAAAAAGCGCCTGTTTACCCAGGCGGAAGCGGAGAACAGGGTGGTAAACATCGACGATGCCGCCGGCTTAATTCTCGCCTCCGAGCTTGACAGTGTGATCACCGTCGGACTCACTCCGAGTGCCGAAGTAAGAGCCGAGACAGTCAAGCTGTCGCCCGGCCAATCCAGCTTTCAGCTATGCCTGCCGAGTGGCTCTGCTGATGTGTTTTTGACTTTAGCCGGAGCCTACAATGTCAGTAACGCACTTGTAGCCGCAGGCTGCGCCTATGCTTTGGGGTACAGCGCCGAGCAGATCGCATCTGGCCTCGCGCAGGCCGTGCAGGTTCCGGGCCGCCTTGAGCGAGTCGATGAGGGTCAGCCCTTCTCTGTGTTTGTTGATTACGCGCATACTCCGGATAGTCTTGAGCAAGTGCTGAGCGCGCTTAGGGCAGTGACGCCCGGCAAGCTTATCGTTGTCTTTGGGTGCGGCGGTGATCGGGATCCCGCGAAAAGGCCGTTGATGGGGGCCGCCGCGGCGAAGGTCGCAGACTATGTGATCTTCACGAGCGACAATCCCCGTAGCGAGAACCCTGAAGCTATCATCGCGCAGATCGAGCGTGGGGTCGACCAGGGGTTCTCCAGTTACCAGGTTGAACCAGATAGAGCCCAGGCTATTGGAGCGGCACTGTCACTTGCCCGGGAGGGGGATGCAGTCTTGATCGCGGGAAAAGGACACGAGGATTACCAGATATTCGCCGATAAGACTATCAGGTTCGTTGACCGCGAGGTCGCCACGGAGGTTTTGAGGTCACTATGCTGACATTGCCGGTATGGTCACTTGCTGAGATAACCAAAGGCGAAATCCTTTTTGGATCCACCGATACAATGGCCAATGGGCTCAAGATAGATTCAAGGCAGATCGAGCCGGGCAATATCTTTGTTGCATTCGAGGGAAACAATGTAGACGGACACGACTATCTTGAGCAGGCGATCTCTCTGGGAGCCAGGGTGCTGCTCGTCACGTGCTCCGATGATCGTCTGGGAGCCGTTGCGGAGTATGCTTCCAAAAGATTGGTTGTAGCGGTTCGGGTCGCCGATGCCCTCGGTGCGGTTCAGGCACTTGCGAGGCATCATCGCTCCAGGCTCTTTTGCCCGGTCATAGGGGTTACGGGCTCGACCGGCAAAACCACCACTAAGGACTTCATTACAAGCGTGTTATCGCGGGCCGCCAGGGTGGTGGCAACAGAGGGAAACAAAAACAACGAGCTTGGAGTGCCCCTTACGCTTTTCGAGGCCGGAGCCGATGCCGATGTGATCGTGCTGGAGATGGCCATGCGGGGAACGGGGCAGATCAGGGCACTCGCGCAGATCGCGCAGCCCACAGCAGGGGTTATCACGAATATCGGCACAAGTCATATCGAGCTTCTCGGCAGTCAAGATGCTATTGCTGACGCAAAGGCCGAGCTCGTCGATTCGATAACCGCCAAGGGCACTGTTTTTCTCAACGGAGACGATGCATATACAGAGCGGATCGCTGCGGAAGCTGTTGCCAGGGTTGTTACATACGGCCTCGGGCAGGACAACGAGGTTCGGGCAGAGCGAGTCTCACTTGATGAGCGAAGCCTGGCGACCTTCGACATCGTCGCAGATGATTCCTCGGTCAGCATCACGCTTGGGCTGCCGGGGCGACACAATGTGTATAACGCGCTCGCAGCTGCAGCCGTCGGCAGGCACCTGGGGATGAGCCTCGAAGGGATCGCTACCGGATTGCAAGAGGCGCTCGTCACCGAGATGCGGATGCAGGCTTTCGTCACCGCCGGTGGCGTGCATGTAATCAACGACGCCTACAACGCCTCGCCCGCCTCGATGCGAGCGGCGATCGAGACGCTATCGGCAATCTCGATGGCAGATCGCAGAGTTGCGGTCTTGGGCGACATGGCCGAGCTTGGCTCTTTGACCGAGTTGGCGCACTTTCGCATTGGCGAGGAGGTCTCAAGGCTTCGGATCGACTATCTGTTGACAGTTGGAGAGCGAGCGATAAGGATTGCCGATGGAGCCAAAGCCGAAGGTATGGAGCACGCGAGAGTGATGAGCTTCGATACCATTGACGACGCAAACCGAAAGCTAAAAGAGCTGCTGCGTCCGCGAGACGCGGTTCTCGTCAAGGCCTCTCGTGTGATTGGATTGGAAAGAATAGTCGAGGAGCTAGTGAGTCCAAGTGATTGATATTGCAACATATCCAACTTATCAGGTGTTTTTGGGCATAGTGCTGGCGGTAGTGGCCTGCGTTGCGCTCTTTCCATTATGGATAAAGATGCTGAGATATCGCAATATCGGGCAGCAGGTGCGGGCCGATGGGCCGCAGGGGCATCTAATCAAACAGGGCACTCCAACCATGGGCGGAGTGCTGATCATACTTGTCGTTACAGCGATCTATGTTCTCATGGGAAACTTTGGCCGCCTGTCGCTGCTGGCGCTTGCGGCAGTCATCGCGTGCGGTGCGCTCGGCTTTTTGGACGACTGGTCAAAAGTGGCGCGGGAACGCTCTTTGGGGCTTACCCCCAGAATCAAGATAGCTGGGCAGGGTGCCATCGCGCTTCTCTTCGGCCTTTTGGCGGTGAACTGGGGACATGTTTCCTCGGAAGTGCTTATTCCGATGACTGGTGTGTCGCTGGACTTGGGCGTATATACCTCGATCTTTCAGCTTGGTTCATACGCAATCGTGGTTCCATGGCTATATCTTGGTCTGGTGTTTCTGATGATGATCAGTACGACCAATACTGTGAATCTCTCGGACGGACTCGATGGACTGGCCGCCGGCACCATCACAATAGTGATGCTTGCTTACGCCGGAATAGCGTTTCGTCAGGATCATCTCGATATCGCTCTGCTTGCGGCCGCCGCCGCAGGAGCCTGTGTAGGTTTTCTCTGGTACAACAGCCATCCTGCGGACATCTTCATGGGTGATACAGGATCGCTTGGGCTTGGAGCCGGACTTGCGGCTCTTGCGATCATAACGAAGACGGAGCTTCTTTTTGTGCTTATCGGCGGAATCTATGTAATCCAGGGCCTCTCTGTGATATTGCAGGTGGCCTCGTACAAGCTGACCGGCAAGCGAATATTCAAGATGGCGCCCATCCACCACCACTTCGAGATGCTTGGCTGGTCGGAGACGAAGGTCATGGTTCGCTTTTGGGTGGTGACAGGAATTTTGGCAGGCGCAGGATTCGCCTTGTACTTTGTGGGCACGGTGAGAGGGTAAACGATGCGCGGTTTACCTGAAAAAGTGGCTGTGCTTGGTTTAGGAAGATCGGGGCTGAGCGTGATCGGATACCTGCTGCGGCAACGCAGGGACCCCGGTGAGCTTCGCATCACGGCGTACGACTCCGGCGAATCCGGGAAACTCAAGGATTACGCCACCGCACTGCGCGAAAGATCTGTCGACGTGTTTCTTGGCGCAACCGAATTGGTCGAGCCGGCGGATCTTGTTGTGGTAAGTCCCGGCATCCCTCCGCATGCGCCGCTCTTTGCCTCGGCCGCGCTGTCGTCCGAGCGGATGATCGGCGAGCTGGAGTTCGCCTTTGAGCGCTCGAGCTCTCCGTGGTTGGCGGTGACCGGCACGAACGGCAAGACAACGGTCACAGCGCTCCTTGCCCATCTGCTGCGGGAGGGTGGCCTGGCTGTCGAGTGCGTCGGCAACATCGGGCGTCCCGCAATCGATGTGGCAGATGTTTCTCTGGCTGAGACAGCCATAGTCGCCGAGGTGTCCTCTTTTCAGCTTGTGTTGACTCAGGAGTTTCGACCCAAGGTAGCCGTGCTGCTCAACATCTCCGAGGACCACCTGGACTGGCATGGTTCGCTTGAGAGGTACATCGCCGACAAGACCCGGATATTTCGCAACATGGGCCACGGCGATGTCGCGGTCATAGACACTGACGACCCAAGGCTTCCCGTCATCGCAGATGCCCTTGAGCTTCGAGGCGTTCGGATCTTTCGTGTATCGCGAAGAGCGCTTGAACCCGGCGGAGCCGGGATGCTAGATGGCACCCTGGTTCTGGACGGCCCCCTCGGCCCGATTGAGCTGGTTTTCGCAACCGAGCTACTCATACCTGGAGCTCACAACATCAACAACGCCCTAGCCGCCGCCGCGGCAGCTTTCGCATGGGGCGTCGAGGTAGAGGCTATTCGCCGAGGACTGAGAAGCTTTGCGCCTGTGACTCATCGGTTGCAAAGGATCGACACGATCGATGGCGTCGAGTACGTCAATGACTCCAAGGCCACAAACCCGGCTTCTGCGATTGTGGCGCTAGCGGCATTTCCTGACAGGGGCATAGTGCTGTTGATGGGCGGAAGAAACAAGGGAAGCGAGTTTAGCGGCGTCGCCATTGCCGCCAGGGATTGTGCGGCCAGAGTGGTGGCTTTTGGCGAGGCGGCCCCAGAGGTCGTCTCGGCGATGAAGGCCTGCGGCGTGGAGTGCTTGAGTGCGGGCAGGCTTGGCGATGCACTTGCGGTGGCCAAGCAGCTGGCTCGGCCAGGGGATGTCGTTTTGCTGTCGCCCGGATGCGCATCTTTCGATGAGTTTGATGACTTCGAGCACCGCGGTCGGTACTTTGCTGGCCAGGTAGCACGCTTTGCGGAGGAGGAAGGCGTCAGATGAGCGCCGCGCCCAAATACGCAGGCGGCAGCAAAGCGCGGTATCTTCTCCTTGGGGCTACCGTTTACCTGGTGTTGCTTGGTCTTGTAATGGTGTACTCGGCCTCTTCGGTGTCTGGCTACATAATGTTTGAGGACAGCATGTACCATCTCAAGCGGCACGCTCTTTTTCTCGGTGTCGGCTTGTTGCTGATGGTGCTTTCGCAAGCCGTGGACTATCGTAAGCTGTCCTTGCTTGCATGGCCGTTTCTCGGCGTTTGCCTGGTTGCGCTGGTGTTGGTACTTGTGACTGGCTCAGAAGTATGGGGAGCGACGCGCTGGCTGGATTTGGGCTTTATCACAGTCCAGCCCTCCGAGTATGCGAAACTGGCCAGCCTTTTAGTTGCTGCCTTACTGCTCTCTCAGTGGCGAGCCGGGATCATCGAAGCCAAACAGCTGGCTATCAGGTTGCTTCTGGTGTTCTCGGCGGTCGCTTCACTTGTGATGCTGCAGCCAGATATGGGCACAACTGTGATCATTGCCGCCTCCATCTATCTGGTACTTGTTCTGGGCCGAGTTAGCGCTGCCTTGCTGGCGGGAATGACGGCATTGGGCGCTGTTGGCGCTTTCGCATTGATGTTCCTGGCATCCTACAGGGAGGAGCGGGTGCTTGCGTTTCGTGATCCCTGGGCAGATCCGCTCGGCTCCGGGTACCAGTCGATTCAGGCGATGCTCGCCTTTGGCTCCGGCGGGGTAGATGGCCTGGGCGTCGGGATGTCAAAGCAGAAGTTTTCGTACTTGCCTGCCGCTCATACCGATTTCATATTTGCGATCATCGGCGAGGAGCTGGGCCTGATCGGCTCGCTATCGGTGGTTCTGGCTTTTGGAGTGATCACGTATGCTGGGTTCAGGATTGCATTCGGATCCAAAGACATGTTTGGCCGACTGGTAGCTGGCGGACTGACCGGCACTATCGTCATTCAGGCGATAATCAATATGGCCATGGTGGTCGGTCTCATGCCGGTGACCGGAAAGCCGTTGCCGCTCGTCAGTTACGGCGGAACGGCCATGACGCTTACGCTGATATGTATTGGAGTGATCTTGTCGGTCTCGTCGCATGGAGCATCCGGGAGAGCAACAGTCAGGGCACCTGTCAGAAAGAAGGAGCATCGTAGTGCGCATATGGATGAGCGGCGGCGGGACGGCGGGGCACATATATCCGGCACTGGCCGTCGCCGAAGCGCTTCAGCAAGACGGACATAACGACATTACATACTTCGGAACGCCAACTGGACCAGAACGTCGTCTGGCAAGCGAGGCCGGTCTTCCGTTCGCCCCATTGGCAGCCCAGGGTTATGATCGCGCAAACCCACTTTCTCTTCTCCGCGCTCTGGCGGTCGCTGCGCTCTCCACGACCCGGGCCATAGTGCGTATTGTTGCCGATAAGCCCGACGTCATCGTCGCATTTGGTGGATATGTCTGTGTGCCGGTCGGATTAGCAGCCGCACTAACGCGCACCCCGCTCGTTTTGCACGAGCAAAACTCGGTGCCGGGTCTTGCCAATCGGATACTGGCCCGCTACGCTGCGGTGCTCGCTCTGACCTATCCGGGCGCCTCGGAAAAGCTCGTCGGCGTCTCGAAGGTGGTTGTTACGGGCAACCCCGTTCGCCCTGCGGTTCTGTTGGCAGATCGAGCGCAGGGCAGAAAGTCATTAGGCATTCCCGATGACTCCTTGGTGCTGTTGATATTCGGCGGCTCTCGAGGCGCGCGCCGTATCAACGAAGTCGCCGTTGAGGTTGCCGAGCAGCTCCTTCACAATCCCGACGTGCACATCGTGCACATTACCGGCAAGGGGGCCGAGCATGACTCGGTCGTATCCGCCCTGCGGGCAAGGGGAGTGAACTCACAGCGCTACAAAGCGCTCGACTACATCGATGATATGGGCTCGGCGTTGGCGGCGGCCGATCTTGTCGTCTCTCGAGCCGGGGCTACATCCATAGCCGAGATCACCGCTCTCGGTCGTCCGGCGGTCCTCGTTCCCTATCCATACGCCACCGAAGACCACCAGACGCTGAATGCGTCAGCGGTTGCCGATGCCGGCGGCGCGATCTTGATACCGGACAAGGAACTCAATCCTGAAAATTTCGTCGAAACGGTGACATCAATCCTCTTCGACCCAGTTAAGCGTGCTAACATGTCGGCCGCGTCACGGTCGTTTGCCAACCCGCAGGCGACACGACTTCTCGCCGATACCGTGATAGCGGCTGCCAGCAAACGAAAGCACCCTTAGGGTGCACAACTAATACGACAAGGAGAGCCAGTGAGGCGTGACAGTACACTACCCGAAAGTGCGCACTTTATCGGTATAGGTGGCGCAGGGATGAGCGGTATTGCCCTCGTTTTACATGGGATGGGCAAGAGGGTCACCGGCTCCGATCTAAAAGAATCGCGCTATACGAAGGCTATGTCCGAGGCTGGCATTCGGGTGAGTATCGGTCATGACTCAAGCGCCCTCGGCGATGCCGATTTGGTGGTTGTATCCTCGGCGATTGGCGACCACAATCCTGAGCTGGTCGAAGCCAAAAGGAGGGGACTGCCGATCTGGCCCAGAGCCAGAATGCTTGCATCTCTGGCTGGAGATCGCGTTACGGTTGCGGTAGCGGGAACTCACGGCAAGACTTCGACAAGTGCGATGATCGCCACGATGCTCGAAGGGATCGACGCCGATCCGACGTTTGTGGTCGGCGGTGAGGTCTCAAGGTTTCGTATCAATGCCAAGCTCGGCTCGGGAACCCACTATGTCGTTGAAGCGGACGAGTCGGATGGCTCCCTTCTTTATCTTGACCCTGCGATAGCGTTGGTCACAAACATCGAGGCCGAGCATTTGGATCACTACGGTTCCCTTGAGGCCGTGGAGGCAATCTTTACGCAGTTTATGGCACGGGTACCTGGCGACGGAGTCTTGGTGCTCTGTGCTGAAGATCGGCGATTACTGGAGCTGGCAAGCGATCTCCCCGCAGCTAAGGTCACATACGGATTCAGCGAGGGTGCCGATGTCCGCTGCCATTCACTGGAAAACGACGGGATGGGGTATCGCTTCGTCGTAACCTTTCCGGACGGAAGGTCCGTTGGGGCCAAGACCACCGTCCCCGGTCGACATATGGTCCAAAACGCTACCGGCGCCTTGGCCGTCGCCGCGCGACTCGGATTTGATCCCGAGGCGTCCGCGCAAGCCCTGGCTACCTATGGTGGCGTCAAGCGTCGATTCGATCGTATCGGAAGCGTAGACGAGGTGACAGTGTTTGATGACTACGCGCATCACCCCACAGAGATAAAGGCGACCCTGAGAGCTGCCAAAGAGTGCGGATATGAGCGCGTGTGCGCCGTTTTCCAGCCTCATCGCTACACCAGGACCGAGGCTCTCGCCAACGACTTCGGGGAGGCATTTACCGATGCGGACCACCTGGTTCTAATGGATGTATTCAGTGCCGGCGAACAGCCGATACCTGGGGTTTCGGGTAAAACCGTACTGGAAGCGGTTTTGTTCGCATTCCCCCGAGCAAGGGTCGCGTACCTTCCGCACCGCGCCGACGTCCCGGAGTATTTGAGCCAGATACTTCGCTCCGGTGATATGTTGATCACGATGGGGGCAGGGGATGTCACAACGATTGGGCCGGATGTGCTAAGGGTCCTTGATGAGCGGAGAGAGATCCAGTGTCGGTAGAGGCCGCATACAGTCGGTTACTGGAGAATGTCAGCGGTCTAGTCCGCCGAGATGAGAGCATGGCGAAACACACAACGTACAGGACAGGCGGGCCGGCCGATCTGTTCGTGATCGCTGATACCGTTTCGGATCTGTCGCTTAGCATAGGAGTGCTCGATGAATGCGGCATAGAGTGGAAGGTTCTTGGCAAGGGCAGCAACGTGCTGGTTGCCGACAGCGGCTACCGTGGAGCGGTGCTCGTATTGGGGCGCGATTTCCGTAAGCATCAGATCGGTGATGGCCACTTGATTGCTGGGGCCGGGGCGCTTCTCGGCCATGTGGTGCACGATGCATACGCAGCTGGTCTGTCAGGACTTGAGTTTGCAGTAGGCATACCTGGCACAGTCGGTGGAGCGCTTGCGATGAATGCCGGATCGCGCGATGAGTGGATAGGCAGCCTGGTGCAGTCGGTAACGCTCTACACTCCAGAAAACGGGCTGGTCAGGGTCGAGGGACATAAAGTCGGATGGAGCTATCGTTACAGTGATATCTCAAGTAGAGGTATAGCCTTAGAGTGCTTGATCCGCGCCGAGACCGGAGATGTCAGTGCAATCAGGCGTAGAATGGATGCAAGCCTGTCGCGCAGAAAGCGCACCCAGCCCATCGGCCTGCCCTGCGGGGGCAGCGTCTTTAGGAATCCCGAGGGAGACTCTGCCGGTCGGCTTATCGAGGCTGCCGGGCTCAAGGGTCGCCGAGCAGGTCAGGCTGCTATTTCGGATGTGCACGCAAACTTTATCGTCAATCTCGGAGGTGCTAAGGCTAGCGATGTGCTCCGGCTGATGCACGACGCTCGCGAAGCTGTTTTTGACAAGTTTGGCATAGAGCTGGAGCCAGAGATACGTTTTATGGGGTCGTTCTCGTGAAGCGCAGAAAAGTAGTAATATCCGCGAAGCAGGCTGCCGATGGAGCTCGTCCAAGGTCTAAGGAGAAGACCAGAACCGAGCCTCCTCGCCGTGCTTCGCGCTCGGAAGTGAGACTTGCCTCCGAAAAGGGCAAATCCAAAATCTCCAAGCAAAAGCGCATTGCGCGAGAGCGCAGGTTAGCCGTTAGGAGGCGAAGGGCAATTCTAGTGATTGTGCTTCTGGCTCTGGCGTTGCTCTTGATTGCCTTTGGAGTGTTTTCGATATATCAATCAGACCTCTTCAGAATCACAACGGTTACGGTTGAGGGAAACGATCGGTTGAGCGATGAGTCCGTCCGGGCGGCTGCCTCAATCCCCGAAGATGAGACTCTGCTGAGGCTCTCAACGCTAGAGATAGAAGAGCGAATTAAGCGCGATCCATGGGTTTCCGCCGCCACGGTCTCGCGCAGGTTTCCCGGCACCGTGATTATCGATGTAGAGGAAAGGGTTCCGGTCGCCATGCTGGATGTTGGCGATTCCTCGTTCTTTCTTCTTGATGCTCGTGGTTACATCCTGGCTCGACAGACTCCTGATGAGACAGTCACTGCCGTGGTGATACGGGATATAGGTGATATCGAGACAACACCAGGGGTAAGGCCCAGGTCCGAGCCTTTGGAAAACGCTCTTGAAGTGTGGAATGGGCTCAGTCCACAGATGCGCGAGATGGTTCGTGCGATCTCTGCACCTTCGGTAGGGGAAACCGCGCTAATCACAGAGGAAGGGGTTGAGATATTTGTTGGCCCTTCGGTGGATATTACAAGGAAAGAGGAGATTGCGCGGGAGATAATGACAGAGCACGCGGGTAGCGTTGTTTACATCAATGTGCGCTCTATAGAAAGACCTACTTGGCGCGCACTTGAGACTTTCTAGACCCACTCACAGCCGGCAGGGACAATAGCATAACGTCCTGAACAGCGGATTTACAGAAACTCTTGAATTTCTCTTGCATTCAATATAACCTTTATGCAAAGATATACTGTTTTACAGCAAATGTAAACGTCAACTTTAGGTTTATGGTATACCGCCGAGATGATCGGGGAGTGAAAATGATTGAAACGGGAGCTAACTATCTAGCAGTCATAAAAGTGGTTGGTGTGGGTGGCGCAGGCACAAACGCCGTGAACCGGATGGTCGAGGCGAGCGTAAAGGGCGTAGAGTTCATTGCCATCAATACCGATGCACAGGCTTTGCTGATGTCCGATGCGGACTATAAGGTTCACGTCGGCGTCAACTTAACCAAAGGACTTGGCGCAGGCGCTGATCCCGATGTTGGTTTTCAAGCTGCCGAAGAGAATCGTGCCGAGATCAAGGAGGCGCTTCAGGGCGCTGATATGGTATTTGTTACTGCCGGTCAGGGCGGCGGAACTGGAACGGGAGCAGCTCCAGTCATTGCCCAGATCGCAAAGGAAGAGATCGGCGCGCTAACAGTCGGGGTTGTAACCCGCCCATTTGCGTTCGAAGGTCGCAAGCGTGCTCTTCAGGCCGAAGAAGGCATCAAGCGGCTACGTGAATTTGTAGACACACTGATTGTCATTCCCAACGATCGATTGCTTCAGGTCGCCGAAAAGAAGACGTCGATTCTGGATGCGTTTCGGGTAGCAGATGATATTCTTCGCCAGGGAACACAGGGTATTACTGACCTCATCACTGTTCCTGGACTGATCAACCTGGACTTTGCGGATGTTCGCACCATCATGCAGGATGCCGGAAGTGCGCTAATGGGAATAGGTATATCGGCGGGCGACAATCGTGCCCACGATGCCGCCAAAGCAGCCATTTCCAGCCCGCTTCTGGAGAGCAGTATCGAAGGAGCTCAAGGGGTATTGCTGTCAATTGCTGGTGGTAGCGACCTTGGGCTGTTCGAGGTAAACGAAGCTGCCCAAGCGGTCGCCGAGGCCGCGCATCCAGAGGCCAACATTATATTTGGCGCTGTAATCGATGACTCCATGATGGATCAGATCAGGGTTACAGTGATTGCGACTGGCTTTGAGGGTCGCCGCCGCCAGGAGTCTATGCAGTTTGCAGGCGAAGAGGGCTCGGAAGTTTCCATCCCGAAGTTCGAGCCAATTGGCTCGTCCGAAGAGGAGCTGGACATACCTGCGTTTCTGAAAAAACGCATGTTCTGATCCGCTATTTTTGATTGATGCGCCGGTTACTGCGGCGGTGAGGGCGGTTTCGGCTCCTCAGGAGGTGCAGGAGTTGCGGGTGGCGCAGGCTCCGGTGGCGGCGCCTGCGGTGCGACGAAAGGTGCAGGGGGTGGCGCAGGTGGGTTTACCTGTCCGTCTGCCTGCCCCAAGCTCATTGCTGCTTTGGCCCACTGACCAAATAAATGAGCGCTGAAGATATACGAAAGAAAGTATATCCACGGCGCCAGAATGTATCCGATCAACAGCATTGACAGAGCACTTACGGTAATGCCTGCAACCACACCTATGAGCAGGCTTAGCCCCCACGCCTTGAAAAATCCTGTCCTCGAACGAATGAGCTTTATCAGGTATCCGATCGCAAACATCGAACTGAACTGTCCGGTGATTGAGTAGTTCACCATTGCGGCGGACAATGGTAGCGAGGCTACGATCATCCAAATCAAAGACAGCAAGCCAAGCAAGAGGCCAGTTCCAGCCACAGCTGCCGCTGCATACGGATCTTGGGAAGCGATGGCGGCAGCAGCGCCAGCCATAATTACGCCGGAAAGAACGATAGCGGGCAGCATGTAGATGGTCGTGCCCACGAGCAATAGGAATCCGCTGACCCACTTGCTCCCGAAGTTACTCCAGGCCGGAAGCGACTCGTCGTCGTTGGCAACAGAGCGGACGTAGGCCATCATTGCCCCTAGTTGCGCAGGTATAGTGACTATCAGCAGTCCCCACAGGCCTCCCAGCAAGACTTTGACTACCCAATCCCGGTCTTTGAATGGAGCGTTTAGCGCTCGAGACAGATCCATCACTAGCCCCCGTTCTTAGAAGATCATGTTGTCAATTGCCGCGTCTCTACTATTTGTTTTACAGTACTTACCGGGATATTTCTAGAGGTTGATTGCCCTTCATGCGAGAACGGCACACTATGCCTGCACTTCTAAAGATCACAAGGAAGACATTCGCCGATAAGGTCATAGGTTATACCGATGAGGCACTCTTCGAGCGATCCGGCGTAAGGATTCTTTTCACGGAGCGCGAAGGCGGGACAAGCCCGACTCCGTATGATTCCTTGAATCTTGCCGAACATGTGGGGGATGACCCCTCGCTGGTCAGATCGAACCGAAGTATGTTGCTGCGTGCTCTTGGCAAAGCAGATGATCCGCAACGTATTATCTGCGCGAAGCAGGTTCACAGTGATGGAGTGGCGCTGCTCGACGCCAGCTATTTGCGCAGTGGCACCAGCGCGACAGCGGGTTACGCATCCCTCGATGCCGCAGACGCCTTGCTGACATCGCAAAAAGACCTTCCCTTGCTGATGCTCTTCGCTGATTGCGTCCCAATTATCCTTGTTGCCGAAGGACCCGTCCTCTCCGTTGGAGTCGTGCATGCCGGATGGCGCGGAGCCCTTCTCGGCCTGCCGGGGAAGGCTGCGCGTATGTTAGCCGATCTGGCGGGTTGCGCGCCCTCGGAGATTCTTGCGTATATCGGCCCGCACATCTGCGGGCGTTGTTACGAGGTCGGCAAGGAGGTCGCCGACTCTTTCGCTCGAGAGTATGGCCGCACTGCTGTTTTGGGACGCAACGTTGATTTGAGCGAGGTGGTAACTATCGATCTTCTGCGCGCCGGTCTTACAACGAGCGCCATTGCGAAGGTCGGTAAGTGCACTCTGGAGAGCACCGACAAGTTCTATTCGTTTCGCGCTTCTGGCGTGACTGGGCGACACGGTGCTTTGGTGATGATTGAGTAGCATAAACCTGAGCCCAATCTCGAGAACATTGTTATACTTGCGAGTGAATATCGATCGAGCACAAAGGAGAGCGCATCGATGCGCGAGGAATTTAGAAACGAACTTAAGGCTCTCAAGGCAGAGGTCGTGCAGATATCCAACGATGTTACGGAGACGACCCGGCTGGCGGTCCGTTCCCTGGTTGATGGAGATGTTGATATAGCCGAGCAGGTAATAGCCGGCGATGCCGCTTTCGACCGCAGATGCCTTGGAGTCGAGGAGCACGCAATAGAGATCATTGCTACACAGTTTCCCGTCGCCCGGGACCTGAGGCTCCTGTACTCACTCACCTACATCTCCTTGCATCTGGAGCGGATGGCGGATCTCGGCGTGAATATCGCTCGGGCTACAAAGCGTACTGCGGCCAGAAGGGGACCTCAAACCCTCTACGACTTGATCCAAGCGCAAGGAAACCTGGTTTACAGGGTGCTGGAAGCGATGAGCGAGGCTCTCGCAACCAGCGACATAGAGCTGGCGAGAAAACTCGAGGATCTCGACGAGCCGATCGATCACCTCTACAAGCAGTTCTTCAGGGAGCTTGGGCGGCTGCAGGAGGATGAAGACATCGAGTGGGCGTCATCGATGGTACTTGCGGCACGTTACTTGGAGCGCATCGCGGACAACGCTGTCGACATAGGCGAGCGCATCGCCTATCTGGTGACCGGAGAGTTCGAAGGCGCCTTTACGCCTACCGAGGAATAGTCGACTCATAATTGAGCGCCATTGCCGATCGATATTGGTTAGTTCGCAACAAGGTAGCTGACGCCGCCGATCATGTCGGTCGCTTTCCCTCGGAAGTTACCATCGTTGGAGTCACAAAAAACGTAGGCGTTGAAGAGGTTCGCCTTGCCATGGCTGCGGGAATGTGTGACTTCGGCGAGAACCGTGTGCAGGAGTTCGTCGGCAAGCAAGCCCTGTTTCCCGATGCCAGATGGCATTTCGTTGGAACCCTACAGACCAACAAGGTCAAAGATGTGGTCGGCCGTGCACATTTGATTCACTCTGTCGACTCGCTACGCCTGCTGGAGACGATAGATAAAAAGGCATTTCAGGCCGGCGTTGTCCAGGCGCTGTTGCTGCAATTCAACATCGCTGGCGAGCAGACCAAACATGGTTTTAGCTCCTCACAGGCCAGTGAGATGCTAGCTGCCGCTGCCGAGTTTGAGAATGTCCGGGTCAGAGGGTTGATGACGATGGCGCCCTTCGGCTCTCCGCAAGAAGCTCGAAAAGTGTTTCTGGAACTGCGTAACCTGCGGGATTCTGTATGCGCGAGGACCTCAAATGGGGTAGAGTTAGAGGAGCTTTCCATGGGCATGACCAACGATTATTGCGAGGCTGTGGAAGAAGGATCAACTATTGTCCGTATTGGGCGGGCCATCTTCGGCAAGTAGACGGTTCGGAGTCTTGAGGAGTCATTGTGGGTTTGTGGAGCAGAATCAAGGCGCGTTTGGGTTTTGGGGATTACGAATACGACGACTATTACGACGAGGAAGACGATACCGAGGATGAGCCCAGGCCACCTGCGGAAGCTTATACCTCGCCATACGGTATGCGTTCTGGTGGCGTAAGGCGAGTAGAGCGTCTGAGCGAGTTCGATCGGGATACGGAGTGGGACCGGGGTGCCAGACACCCTGGCGTCACCTCGGTAGATACCGCGACCCCAAGGGTTTCTCCGCAGGTCAAAATGCACATCGTCGAGCCTAGGAGCTTTACCGAGGCGCAAGGAATCGCCGATCGTTACAAGAAGGGCACACCGGTCATAATGAACATGACGGGGACCGCCCCTGAGCTTGGCAGGCGGTTCATAGATTTTGCGAGCGGCCTTACCTACGGCCTCAACGGCGGGTTGCAGAAGGTTTCCGATAAGGTCTTCATGCTTACACCAGAAAACGTGGATGTCTCGGAGGGAGACGTCAAGAGGATGCGGGACAAGGGCGTGTTTGGCGGTATCGACGCATGACAGATGTTAGTGGCAACTGGTTTGGCAGGCCTGCTCGCCTCGCCGTTATTGGCGGAGGAAGGATGGGGGAGGCCATCGTTGCCGGAATGCTGTCAGCCGGAGTCGTCGGCAGGGAGCATGTTGTCGTGGCCGAGCCTTCTGAAAGCAGGAGGCGGAAGCTGAAAGAGACGCTTGACCTCAACTGCGTCGAGAGCGCCGAGCAAGCCGTTGATGGGGCGACCATTATCCTGCTGGCTGTCAAACCTCAAATCATCGAGCAGGTTGTTTCCGAGATAGCCGGTAAGGTCGGCGACGCGCTCATTCTGTCGATAGCGGCGGGCATCACATGCGCGAGATTGGAAGCGTTGCTTCCTGATGCAACTCCCGTGGTCAGAGTGATGCCTAACGCTCCAGTGTTGGCCGGAGGGGGCATGAGTGTGATAAGCGCTGGGACTCACGCTATCGATTCTCAGGTTGAACTGGTAAGCGAGTTATTCGGAAGTGTCGGGAAGAGCGTGGTACTGCCGGAAAGTTTTCAGGATGTGGCAACGGCCATTTCCGGATGCGGTCCGGCATATGTCGCGATAGTGATAGATGCACTGGCAAGAGCGGGTGTCCGGCATGGGCTTTCAAGAGATGTCGCCCAGCTATTGGCAACCCAGACTTTGCGAGGCACAATTGACCTTCTCGACAAGACTGGCATGCACCCCGGTGAGCTTGCCGATGTTGTTGCAAGTCCCGGCGGTGTCACGGCTGCCGCAATCGAGGTGCTTGAATCTTCAGGTGTCCGTAAGGCTTTTGCGGACACAGTTACCGCGGCGATCAATCGTTCCAGGGAGCTGAACAAGTAATGTCACTCGCACAGATTCTTATGCGTGCTATAGATTTTTACTCACTGCTGATCATCGTATATGTGCTGCTGTCCTGGCTGCCCGCTTCCGGAACGGTCTGGGAGATTCGGCGGATTTTAGGAACAGTAGTAGAGCCCTATATCGGCATATTTAGAAGAATCATCCCTAATCTGGGAATGATCGACATATCGCCGCTGGTGGCCATCTTGGTGCTTTCATGGCTCGTGCGGCCGCTTCTGCTGGCAGTGTTAAGCGTCCTGGGATTGTAAAAAGAGGGAAAGGTCGTTAGAGATGAAGCTCACGCCACTCGATATCCATCATAAGGAATTTCGGAACTCTTTGCGCGGGTACAGCGTCGAAGAGGTCGATAAATTTCTCGACGAGGTCGCCGATGAGTTCGAGCGCCTCTTCAAGGAGAACATCGATCTTTCCGAGCGTCTTGAGACGGCGCGCGATCAGATAAGGGAGTTCGAGGCTCAAAAGGAGACGCTGCACAATACCTTAGTGGCGGCGCAGCGTTCCGCGGAAGACATAACGTCGAGGGCAAAAGGGGAAGCCGCGGTAGTGCTGCGTGATGCCGAGATGAAGGCTAAGGAGATCATACACAACGCCCTGACCCAGAAGCAGACGGTTTCGGCGGAGCTCGTCCGGATCAAAAAGGCCGAAGAGGAGTTTCGTGCTGCCTTCAAGCAGGTGTTGGAGTCCCATCTGAAGGGAATCGCTCCCTTGCCGCTCGCCGATGACGTTCAGGTTCTGGTGGGAGAGACTGGTCAGGGCATGGTTACTGACGTAAAGGTGGAGCAGCCCGCCCCGCCATTGCCTGTGCACGCCGAGGAGAAGGCCCCCGCGACTCCCTCGCCATCTAGGTCCGAGCGCGCGAAGCATCCGGTCAGCGAAGCTCCTGCCGTCGAAGACTTGACTATCGAGCCTCCTGCTTCAGGATTCGTGCAAAGCATCGCGTTGGGTGAGATCGACGACTCTGATTTGATCGCCGAGGAGCCCGTATTTGGGGATCCGAAAGAGTTTCAACTGGGATCCCTGGATATGTTTGGCGAGCGCGACGAAGATTCCGAGATAGAGAAGATAGACTGAGGAGCATAGTGGGCGATAAGCCGGATTACAAAGACACGATGAATCTCCCGCAAACGGAGTTTCCGATGCGGGCTAACCTGGCCGAGCGCGAACCTCAGTGGTTGAAGTTTTGGCAGGAGCAGGATGTATATCGCAAGCGGTTGAGCATGAATGTGAACGGGCAGCGATTCGTATTGCACGATGGGCCGCCTTACGCAAATGGTCACATCCATATGGGCACCGCATTCAACAAGGTCCTAAAGGACCTCATCGTCAAGTACAAGTCGATGCGGGGCTATTTTGCTCCCTATATACCTGGTTGGGACTGCCACGGACAGCCAATTGAGCATCAGGTGGAAAAAGAACTCGGCCCTGAACGCATGGCCAAGATCGGACAATCGGAGCTTAGAGAGAGATGTCGCGAATGGGCGATGAACTACGTTTCCGTTCAATCCGAGGAGTTTCAGAGGCTCGGTGTTCAAGGTGACTTCGAGGACCCATATCTGACGCTCGCGCCTGCTTATGAGGCGGGTAACGTCAGGGTATTTCGGCGGATGTATGAGCGGGGGATGATCTACAAGGGCTCCAAACCCATCCACTGGTGCATACGGTGCAAAACCGCCTTGGCCGAGGCGGAGATCGAGTACTCGGAGGTGGAGAGCAACTCGATTTACGTGCGCCTTGAGCTCTTGGAGGTTCCGAAGGCTTTTGCCGAGTTTGCGACAGAAGCCTCGGTACTGATCTGGACGACAACGCCGTGGACGCTGCCGGCCAATGTGGCGGCGACTTTATCGGCGGATGCAAGTTACGTTGCGCTTCGAGTGAGCGGGAGGGTCATCATCGTAGCGGAGCCGCTGGTCGAGCGGCTTGCCGAGACGATCGCGTGGCCACAGTGGGAGCTCATAAGCGATCCGGCGGGTCAGCCGATACGGGTCAAAGGCGAGGATTTGGCGGGAGCAAAGTACAGGCACCCCATACACGATGGAGTCGAAGGTATCGTTATCACAGGCGAGCATGTTGACCTGTCGGTTGGGACCGGAGCAGTGCACACCGCGCCGGGACACGGCGAGGAAGACTGGCTTGTGGGGCAGAGGTACGGGCTGCCAACCCCGATGCCCGTTAATGACTTAGGCGTCTTTGACCAGGGCGGCGGCAGATTCGAGGGTATGCATATTCTGCGAGCAAATCCCGCGATCATTGAGTGGCTAGATGAGATCGGCTCGCTGGAGCACAAGGGGAAGACCTCGCACAGCTACCCGCATTGCTGGCGCTGTAAGCAGCCAGTCATCTTCCGAGCCACGGAGCAGTGGTTTGTCTCAATGGGCGCAAAAGGCGCCGAGGCAAAGCCGCTTCGTGAGGCCGCGCTCGTCGCGATAGAGGATGTGCAGTGGATTCCCGGTTGGTCGGTAAATCGGATCAGATCTATGGTCACTGACCGTCCCGATTGGTGTATTTCGCGCCAGCGAGCATGGGGAGTTCCGATCCCGGTGTTCAAGTGCGCCATGTGCAGCCACACGGTTGCCAACGATGCCACCTTCGACGCCGTAGAGGCGCTTTTCGAGTCCGAAGGCGCCGATGCGTGGTTTCGCAAGCAGCCGAGCGAGTACCTGCCGCAATCACCTTTAACCGAGTGTGAGCGATGTGGTTCGGCCGAGCTGCTCCCCGAAGACGATATCTTGGACGTCTGGTTCGAATCCGGCGTTTCACATACGAGCGTTTTGGATACTCGCCCTGAGCTGTGCCGCCCTGCCGAGCTGTACCTGGAAGGCACCGATCAGCATCGCGGATGGTTCCAGTCGGCTCTTCTCACTGGAGTCGGCGCATACGACGCGCCCCCGTATAAGGCTGTCCTGACCCACGGTTTTATCGTGGACGGCGAGGGCAGAAAGATGAGCAAATCACTTGGCAACGTTATATCGCCGCTCGACGTGATCAAAGTATCCGGCGCCGACATCATCAGGCTGTGGGTCGCAGCGGCGGACTACAGTCAGGATGTCTCGATCTCAAATGATATCCTCGCCAGAACAAGTGACGCATACCGGCGAATCAGGAACACCTTCCGCTTCCTCCTTTCGAACCTCAATGACTTCACGCCTGAAAACTCGGTGGCATGGGCTGACATGCCCGAGATCGATCGATACGCTTTGACCCGATTGACTGAGATAGTTGAAAGAGTCGGCAAATCCTACGATGACTGGAAGTTCCACCAGGTCTATCACACGGTGTTCAACTACTGCGTTACCGACCTGAGCTCGTTTTACCTCGACGTGATCAAGGATCGACTATACTCCGATGCGCCCGATTCCCTCTCGCGGCGCAGCGCTCAAACGGTGCTCGCCGCCATACTTCTGGACACCGTGCGCCTGCTCGCACCCGTCATCACCTTTACCGCTGAGGAGGTCTGGCAGCACATTCCTGCGAAGATTAGAGGCGATGCGGCAAGTGTCCAGCTAGCTGGCTGGCCGGAAAGCCGAGTTCCAGCGAGCAAAGCCGAGGAAGCTTCCAGCCTGCGCTCCATATACTCGGAGGTTCTCGGCGTAAGGGAAGCGGTCACGAAGGCGCTTGAAGAGGCTCGGGAAGCAAAGGTCATCGGCAAGAGCCAGGAAGCGGCCGTCACCATTGGCGCGCCATCAGAGCTCCTCGGCATACTCAGCGCCCGCAGCAAGACTTCATTGGCCGACATGTTTATCGTCAGCTCGGTGCGACTTGAGCTTGAGCCAAAGCTAAATGTAGCGATCGACCTGGCCGATGGAGAAAAGTGTCCGCGATGCTGGAATGTCAGAGAGCTGGGAACAGATACCCTGCATCCGGATTTGTGCGCCAGATGCGCAGCTGTCATTCGCGACAAGCAGGGCGAAACCTAGCGGGTAGCGGCGCCCGGATTCCATCGATTTTCCAAGGCAGATGATATAATTCTTGTCTATATAGATTTTCTACCCACGGCTGATCTGTTTTAGGGATTGGATACAGCTTCTATGGATTCGCAGGCACTCAGTGTGTTTCGAGCTCGACTTGTAGAAGAGCATGATCGGCTGGAGGCCGAGGTTGAGCGCATCCGCCTCGAGGGCTATGAATTACTCTCTGAGGAGAGCGGCGAAAACAACTACCGAGATCATATGGCCGATCAGGGAAGTGCAACTTTCGCGCGAGAGATGGATCTGACGCTAGATGAGAACCTACGTTTCTCTCTCGCAAATGTAAAGGCGGCCCTCAAAAGACTCGAGGATGGTACCTACGATACGTGCGAACATTGCCGACAAGCTATATCGATTGAGCGTCTTGAAGCCATGCCGACCGTGACCTTGTGCATACAGTGCAAATCAGAAGAAGAATCTCGGTAGTTTGCGCCAGGCCGCTGCCGGCTATGCTAGCGGTCGGTGGCGTGCTGCTGGCGTTAGACCAGGTGACCAAGGCGTTTGCCCGAGCATACCTCGCTCCCGCGCAGTCCGTCCCTCTGCTGGACGGGGTGTTTTATCTGACGCATATCTTGAATCCCGGCGCGGCATTTGGGCTTTTCGCCGGAGGCAGGACACTGTTTCTGATCACCTTTGCTGTTGTTGTAGTGCTGGCCGTTGTTTATTGGATGGTCTTCAAGCCCAACACCTGGTGGGTTGTTATTGCGATTGCAATGTTTATGAGTGGCGCGTCTGGCAACTTTATCGACAGGCTGCTCTTTGGTAAGGTAACCGATTTCCTGGATTTTGCGCTGATCAGATGGCCCGTGTTCAACATTGCCGATATGGCGATTGTAATCGGTGTCGTAATGTTGATTATCTGGGTGTTTGTTGAGCCCAGAGAAAAATATGACGAGGATCCCGCTTTGAACAGCGGCAACAGCGAAGTGATTTGAAGTTTACAAATGAACCGTAAGTTCGAACATATTGTCCGATCCGCCGAGGCTGGATCACGCATTGACAGGTTGCTCGGCAATTGCGGGGAGTTTACATCGCGTTCAGCTGCCGCCCGCCTGCTTGACGAGGGGCTTGTAACCGTCAATGGCCAGGTCGCCTCCAGGTGTCACGTGACGCGCGCAGGAGAGAAGATCTCGGCGGTTCTGCCGGTACGGGATGAGCTGGAGATTTTCCCCGAGATGATTCCTCTAGATATACGTCATGAGGACGATGACATCATTGTGCTGTCCAAGCAAGCTGGCCTTGTGGTGCATCCCGCATACGGCAACTGGACAGGGACCCTGGTCAACGCGCTTCTTGCCCACTCTCAAGAGCTCGGGACCTTGCAGGGCTGGGACAGGCCAGGTATCGTGCACAGGCTCGACAAGGACACCACCGGTTTGATGGTAGTGGCCAAAAACGATGAGGCCCAGGCGGTATTAGTGGAGGCCATCAAGATCCGCGCCGTAGATCGTCGTTACATTACCCTTGTACACGGTTACATCGCACCCGACACCGGGCTTATTGACGCTCCAATTGCGCGGGATCCAAAGGACAGGACCCGTATGGCGGTTTCGAGTTCGGCTCTGGCGAAGCAGGCGGTGACGACCTTCTCGGTGCTGGAAAGATTTTCCGCTGGCAAACTCGACGATGGATACACCCTCGTCGAGTGCAAGCTTTACACAGGAAGAACACATCAGATTCGTGTTCACATGAGTTACACCGATCACCCGGTGGTAGGAGATCCGGTCTATGGCCTGAAAAGAGCGAGGGCCAGTCGTGGACTTCAAAGACAGTTCTTGCATTCGTACCGGCTGATATTTGATCATCCCATCACCGACGCCCAGCTGAGTTTTACTGACTGCTTACCCAATGACCTCGCCGATTTTCTCATTGAGCTTGGGCCGGAATCGATGGGCAGAACAGCCAAGGGAGAGAGGATCCTGCCCGGGCTTCTGTCAAAACGGTAAATTGGGTAAGACTAAGTACAATAAGAGAATCGATTTTTTCCTGATGCAGGGGGGCGATTATGTCGACGAAAATCTTAGTGGTCGAAGACGACCCGCAAAACCTGTATTTGACCAAGTTTCTGCTTGAGCGGGCGGGTCACGAGATCGTTGTCGCGACCGATGGGGTTCAGGCTGTCGCGCTCGCCGAGTGCCGCCCTGACCTGATACTCATGGATATGCTGATGCCTCGCCTGGACGGTTGGGCCGCTACCCGTAAGATCCGGGAGCTTTACGGACGTGCTATCCCCATCGTGGCGTTGACATCTTACTCAATGAAGGGCGACCGCGAGTCGATAATTCAAGTAGGGTGTGATGGGTGTATCACCAAACCGATTGATCCTGAAACATTTTGTGAGCAAGTAGAGCTCTATCTCCAACCGAGAGTCCAGGAGGACGAGTGAATATTCTGCTAGTTGAAGATGACGGGCCATCACGTTACCTGATGACCGCGATACTGAGGTCGGCGAATCACGAGGTTGTTTCCGTTTGCAACGGCATTGAGGCGCTGGACGCGACACGCTCTCACAGCTTCGACTTGCTCGTTACCGACATTTTAATGCCCAAAATGGATGGCTTCCAGCTTGTTTGGCGGTGGAAGAATGACCCGACTTTAGTCAATGTGCCGGTAGTGTTCGTGACGGCTTCCTATACCGATGATGAGGACGAGAAGTTCGCGATAGAGCTTGGTGCGGATGGCTTTTTGAATAAGCCAGTTGATGCTGACAGGTTGCTTGCGACTGTGGAGGAGGTAGCGCACATCTCCAGCACTAGTAAGGCTTGCGCGCCGATCCAGCGGGATGAAGCTCGCATTCTGCGAGCTTACAGTGACCGTGTTGTCTGCAAGTTGGAGCAGAAACTTGCCGAACTTGAGCGCTCGAATGCGATCATCGATCAGACAACGAGGGAGCTAGGTGATCAGATCGTCGTGAAGAGCCGTCTGATTGACAGCCTGACCCAAGAGATAGGCAAAGGTGTGGCTAAGGCTGAAGAGCTGCAAAAAGCACTTGATTTCAACAAGCTTGTCATCGATACGGCAGAAGTGTTCATCTGCTCCACAGATTCCGCCGGGCGGATCGTACTTTTCTCTCCCGGGGCGGAGCGAATATCTGGTTATGCCGCCGACGAGATGCTCGGAAAGTGCGCGGCAGAAATTTTTTCTCCGCCGGATCAGGTCAAGGCACGCAAGATAATGGACGAAGCCATTATGGCCGATGGCTTGCCGGTCTCATATTCAGAGGCTTGGGTCATGAACTCTGGAGTGATGAAGATACTCAGGTGGTCGGTGTCGGTGATCAAGGATGCACACGGCAGCCCGATAGGTGTCATCCGTTTTGGTATCGATGTCACGGAGCAACTCTACGTCCGCGGGGCCGAACGGGTGATGAGTATACTTGACGTATCCATTCTTCAAAGCAGCTCTCTCGCGGAGATGTTGCACTCTGCAAGCGATCAAATTGCGCATGAATTCAAGATGGGCTCAGTTCTTATAATGCTGTTCGATGAAAAAGATGGTTTGGAGCTCACGGCAGCTACCGGACGCCTCTCCCCGAAGGCAACTAAACCGCTTCTGGACTTCGCATGCACACGATTTGCTGATGATGGGATGCCCCCAGTGGCCTTTGTGGTGGACCTCTGTGATTCGCAAGCGCGAAGCGAATGGCAGGTTCTGGCGCAAGACCCCAATGTGAGGAGCGCGGTTTTTTGTCCCATCAAGGCTGAAAATCGTGTGAAAGGTTGTCTGATCGCGCTTTCTGACTTCAATGAGACCGCCGCCGACATGAAGATCCAGTCGATGGAAGCCGTGGCATGCCGAGTGGGTGCGGCGCTGAGCGTTGCCGAAACTAGGGAAAAGGTGCTACTTCAATCCGCGGCACTGGATTGGGCAGGCAATGCCATTCTGATTACCGATGCTTACGGCAAGATCATCTGGGCCAACACGGTGCATAGGGAGATGACTGGATACTTCGCGAGTGAGGTCATCGGCACAGAACTCTTCTCGACCGGTCAGGGATACGCGGAATTGGGCTATCGCGATGTATGGAACTCGGTCGTGGGAGGCAAGCGCTGGCAAGGAGAGTTATTGAATAAAGATCGCAGTGGGCGGGAGTATCTTGAGAGCGTGACGATCTCTCCAGTGTTCGATGGTGCCGGCAAGGTTGTCAGCGTAGTGATAGTCAAAAGTGACGCAAGTAAAAGCCTGAAATTTGAGCGGCTAAGAAGCGATTTCGTCTCGATGGTCTCTCACGAGTTGCGCACTCCTCTTACCAAGATTATTGGCTACTCCGATCTTTTGGAGTCAAAGATAGGTGTAGATCACGAGCAGTATGACACGGCGGTTGCGGCCATTAGACAAAACGCCGCCACAATGCATCATATGATCGAGAAACTGCTTTCAGTGACACAGTTGATGGCCGGACTCGATGATCTCAAGTCACGGACCGTTGATATTTGCAAGCTAGTTGACCAGATGTCAACGGGCGCGGCCGCGGAATCGGGCAGGCGTGTAGACGTAGCGCTATCCGCCGAAGCTTGCGAGCTTGATGTGGATCCGGAGTTTATCGGCAGAGCGCTCGGCAACATTCTTGACAACGCCTTAAAATATTCGCCTGAAGGCAGCACGGTATCGGTTACCGTGGAGCGAGCCGGTTCGCATATGTCGATTTCCGTCGCCGATGAAGGTGCCGGTATCGATGAGGATCGGCTAGAGGAGATATTCGAACCCTTCATTCAGGCTGACATGTCTTCCACGAGAGACCACGGTGGCATAGGCCTTGGGTTGTTTTTAGCCAAGCGCTTTGTCGAGGCTCACGGAGGAGAGATTGAGGTGCGCCGGAGAGTCGAGCATGGTTCGGTATTTGATATCCGGCTCCCGCTCGGAAAGCATATGCTTGAGTGCGACGAGGAATAAATTTAGCGCAAAAGCGCGTTTCTTATCTCGAACTCAAGGTCATATCCAATTGCCCCCGACCCGCCCAGAAATGTGACATTACCGATAGTATGGCCAGGAGAGCGCAGCCACGCTGTCAGGTCTGTCCGCACGGCTGTAGCCTGATCGGTCAGGATGATCGGAGTGCGCCTGCCTCCGAATAGCTGTCCGGCCGCAAGTGCGTCAGGAAATGCCGTACCCGTGGCGAAGCCCAGGCGGCCGGCGTCGAATAGGGGTTTGGATCCACTACGGCCATACTCGGCGATCTTGCGCGAAGTCTCATAGCGGTTGGCGCCCCAGATGCGATAAGGTCTCCACAGGCTGGCTCGCAGGTGGTCATGCACCGCTTTTGAGATCACGCCCTCGCCGCCGAGTACTAAAGTCTCATAAGGCCTGATGACCCTGAGGGCTCCTTCTGTCGAGGTCGTAAGAGCAGAGCGTCGCGTCAGCAAGATGGGGATACGCGCCGAGGCGGCCAACGCTGACCCGGCAAGCGCGTCTGGAAAGTTTTCCCCAGAAGCAACGACTACCCGGTTGGCCTGGCTGTTGGCTGCGGGGTGCGTGTAGTCTCTGACGCGGTTGGCGATTCTTGCGGCGGTTGCGTACCTGTCGTGGCCTTGAAGGCGCTCGACAGTGCCGGTAATCGGAAGGCTTCTTATCGCGCTCTCAACTGCCGGGGAGATCGCTCCCGACCCGCCGAGGATATAGATGCGCTGTGGCCGCAAGCGAAGTATCTCGTCACGTACCTCTAGTGACAGGCGGTTTGCGCGGGTCAGCAGTAGAGGTCCGCTGGACACAGAGGCAAGCGTTCCACCCGCTAGTCCATCGGGCCAGTTTTCGCCTGAAGCGATTACGACCGAAGAAGATGTTGCGGGAAAGGATGCTTGGCTGATCGCGAGCGCTGTCCGGAAGCGGTTGGCTCCTTCCAGCCGCAAGGAATTGATCGTATGCGACCCTGCCGCAACGTTTACGCTCACGGTGGTAGGCTGCTGAGCGCTCCATCTGTCGGAAGCGAACGATCGTACCCACACCGTATTGGGCCCGCTAGCAGGCAGCACGA
This sequence comes from Actinomycetota bacterium, assembly GCA_018334075.1. Classification (NCBI taxonomy): domain Bacteria; kingdom Bacillati; phylum Actinomycetota; species Actinomycetota bacterium. The sequence goes on along the minus strand of JAGXSC010000068.1, from coordinate 27,541 downwards.
GCCTTCCGCTTGTGCTGGTGGTTCGGTAGGCGCTACCTCCTTCGTACCCATAAAGGTAGAACACTCCTTGGCCTTCTGCTGCACTCCAGGTCAAACGCACCTCACGGCTGTTTTGCGCGTGGGGTCCGACGGAGAGAGTGACTGGATTTTGAATAGCTATCGCCTGTTGCATGTGCTCGAAGAGTCTGTACGAATCGAACCTGCCGAACCCTGTTTCGTTGTCGAATTCAGGCTCAGAACCGTAAGTGCCGACAGCGGTGGTTTGAGCGAATGAAAGCATCTCCTCAGGGGTAAGATCGGGCACCAACGACCAGAGGTAGGCTATCGAGCCCGCGACCAAAGGAGTCGCAAAAGAGGTTCCAGCTACCTGGGTAGTGTCTCCACTGGGCCTGACCGTCCAGATTCTCCGACCAGCGGCGACCACGTCCAGTTCCGGGCCAGAATTCGAGAATTCTGAGCGCTGACCGGACTCAAAATCTATCGAGCCGACGGCTAGGGCTCCCTCGCACGCGGCGGGGTATAAAACGGGCCCATTGTTGTTACCCGCAGCGGCGACAACCAAGGAGCCTTTAGCGATGCAGTAGTCCACAGCTGCCTGCCATACGTCGCGAGTCGCCGTGTCAGGCACCGATCGGCGGTCGACCATGGTGGTCGCAGGGTCTCCGAATGAGGCGTTGATCACCCTGGCGCTCCTGTTGGCGGCGTCCATCATCGCAGCTATGATGTCAGCCCTGTAGCCTTCGTTACGGCTGTCAAGCGCCTTGTACACAAGTATGCTGCTATCGAGATCGTAGAGCGCTCCAGCGATGGCAAAATTATTGTTGGTGTTGGCCGCGATGACGCTGGCGACAGCCGTTCCGTGGAAGTTATTAGAGTCATCCGAAGTGTTCGCACTTGGGGTAGGCGCCACGTTATTCAGCACCGGAACAAAGCGCCCGGTATCCTCCATCAAAGGAATCGACACGCCGGTATCTATGATCGCCATCGTCACCCCTCGGCGGTGTCTGTTCATGGCAAAGCCACTCGTCTCATCGCGGGTAATCTGCCACACCGACTCAAGCCCTATCGAATTTGTCGCGATAGTGCTCGGGCCCAGATAGAGGTGCTGGCCTTTGATAGGCGGCGGGTATCTCGGATCGTTCGGAGGTGATGAAAGGGCTTCGATCAGCCGGTTTTCCGCCGCGGCCACGACGGAGGGGTTATCCAGCGCATTCTTCACGGCCTTACGGGGATCGGCGCCTTTTGGTAGATGGACTTCTATCAATCGCTCGTTTACAACATCGATATCCGATGGCGCGTGCCCGTCCTTTGCTAGCTGGTGAAAGTCAGAGACGGCCATGGTGTCGTCTTCATAGATGACGATTATGCTCGGAGCGCTGTCAGGTGCAGCCGGAGCCGAAGCGAGGCTTAGAGTGCTAATTGAAAGCAGGCAAACGATCGCTATGGAGATCGGCAGGCGGCCCAAGGATCTGAAGAAGTCGCGGCTTTTTTTCATCATGTCTCTATTATATATCCCGGCGAGACACCATTGGCAGTCAGCCTTACAACTGGTATCCTGAGACACGACCTTTAACTGCGGTCCTGTGAGGCCGGCAAGGAACCAAAGATGGCTTACCGCCTTAGCGGCGGGGGGTCAGATCCGCCTTCTTGCCGGTAGCGCGAGGAGGCTTTTTTATGCTACACAGCATGTTGACTCCCACGGGCGAGAATAAGTGGCTTTCCCGGGCCGGTGATGCGTGATGGGGTATCGCATCAAAGCGGTGGTGATGGATGCGGATGCTATCGAACGCGCGATTACCCGGATAGCACATGAGGTGCTGGAGCAGAACAAGGGCGCCGAAGACATCGCGGTGGTAGGGATTTTGACCAGGGGAGCCCGGCTCGCCGAGCGTCTCTCGCGAAAGATATTCGAAATCGAGGGAGCCAGAATACCGACTGGCTCGCTGGACATCTCCTTTTATAGAGACGATGTCGGCGTGCGCCTCAATCCAGAAGTACACCGTACCGAAATTCCCTTTCAGGTTGAGGGCAGAAACATAGTGTTAGTCGACGATGTGCTCTTTACGGGCAGGACTATCCGCGCCGCGATGGACGCGATCATGGATTACGGTCGCCCGGGGTCGATCAAGTTGGCCGTACTTGTTGACCGCGGCCACAGAGAGCTTCCGATTAGGGCGGACTTTGCCGGCAAGAACATCCCTTCAAGCCGGAAGGAAAAAGTCCAGGTCTCATTGAGCGAGACAGATGGACGCGATGTCGTGGAAATTCTCGAAGTGACACGGGAAGGGGCGTGAGTTGCTTAGCTGCAGACATATCACCGCAGTCGAGGATATGACCACCGAGGATATTTTGGTAATCCTCGACACAGCTGAATCTTTTCTCGAAGTCAATCAGCGCAGGATCAAGAAGCTTCCAACGCTGAGAGGGAGGACGATAGTCAATCTGTTTCTCGAGCCCTCTACCCGCACGAGGACAAGTTTTGAGATAGCGGCGAAGCGCCTCAGCGCGGACGCGATCAATATCTCCGGTTCCGCCAGTGCTACGGTGAAGGGGGAGTCGTTGCGCGATACGGCGCAAACGCTCTCCGCGATGGCCTGCGATCTTGTGGTCGTAAGGCACGCCTACGCCGGCGCGGCCAGTATACTGGCGCAGTGCATGGACTCTCAAGTGATAAATGGCGGCGACGGGAAGCATCAACATCCCACTCAGGCACTGCTCGATCTTTTCACTATACGCAAAAAGATGGATCGCCTTGATGGGCTGAAGGTGGGCATTGTTGGCGACATCGCCAATTCGCGCGTGGCAAGATCGCTTGTTCCCGCGCTGAAGGCGGTGGGAGCCTCGGCCGTCCTTGTTGGTCCTCCGACACTGATGCCTTCTCGTCCGACCGCACTTGGTGCCGAGGTGTCCTTCTCCCTCGACGAGGTGTTGGACGATCTCGATGTCGTATATTTACTACGGATACAGATGGAGCGAAGTGAACAGGCGGCGTTTCCCAGTATCAGGGAGTACGCAAAGCTGTACGCGATCAACTCGGCGCGGCTCAATCGTATGAAGCCGGGGGCGCTGCTGATGCATCCCGGTCCGATGAACCGCGGCGTTGAAGTGTCTTCCGATGTTGCGGACAGTGCTCGATCGGTCGTTCTCGACCAGGTCACTGCGGGTGTCGCGGTTCGTATGGCGGTGATGTACCTGATGCTGGGAGGTTCCGATAGTGGCTCTACTGCTTAAGGGTGGACGTGTTGTAGACCCTCAGGTTGGACTTGACGGCGTCATGGATGTGGTCGTGTGTGACGGCGTTATCGTAGAGGTGGGCGAATATCTTGAAATCCCGAAAGGCGAAGTGATCGATTGCTCGGGAAAGCTGGTGCTCCCGGGACTCGTCGACCTCCATGTTCATCTTCGCGAGCCTGGCCGGGAGGATGTGGAGACGATCGAAAGCGGAACACGCGCCGCGGCGCGAGGAGGCTTTACGGCAGTTTGCGCGATGCCCAATACCTCCTCGGCGATAGATACCGGCTCGAAAGTACGCTTTGTCATCGAGCGCGCCCTAGAGCGCGGTCTTGTCCGGGTTCATCCCATCGGTGCCTGTACGGTAGGACAGCAGGGCCAGGCGCTTGCCGAGATCGCCGACATGATCGCGGAGGGAGCCGTAGGGTTTAGCGATGATGGGCGCGGCATCCAAAGTGCCGGCATGATGCGCAGAGCCATGGATTACGCGAAAGCGTTCGGCACGACGGTCATCAGTCACTGCGAAGATGAGTCGCTCGCCGGGAAAGGCGTGGTCAACGAAGGAGTTGTTTCGACCCTGCTGGGCTTGAGCGGTCAGCCCGCCGCCGCCGAAGATGTGATGGTCGCGCGTGACATTCGTCTCGCCGAGCTGACGGGGTGTCGACTTCATCTCGCGCATCTGTCGACGAAGGAAAGCGCCGAGCTTGTTCGGCAGGCCAAGGCCAGGGGCGTGAAGGTGACCGCCGAAGTGACTCCGCATCATCTGTTTCTCGATGAGAGCGCGCTAAGCTCAGAGTACGATACCAACCTAAAGATGAATCCTCCCTTGAGGACACCGGAAGATAGGCAGGCGCTTATCGAAGCCCTCATTGACGGCACCATCGATTGCGTGGCGACTGATCACGCTCCGCATGCGGCTCATGAGAAGGAGCGCGAATTCGAGCTGGCTCCATTCGGAATCACGGGTCTGGAAACCGCGCTTCCCTTAGTGATCACGCATTTGATCCGGCCGGGTTTGCTGAGCTGGCCTGATTTCGCCAGAGCGCTCGCTGTCGCTCCGCGGATGGCTCTTGGTCTGCCCGAGGTCAAGGTAGCCGCGGGCTTCTCGGCGGATATCACCGTTATTGATCCTGAGGCTAAGGTAGAAGTTGAGGCAGAGTCTTTCGAGAGCAAATCCGTCAATTCGCCATTTATTGGCGAGCGACTTTTTGGCAAGGCCACAGAGGTCCTAGTTGGAGGAAGGCTTGCTTTGAGAAGCGGAGAGGTAGTTCCAAGATGAAGATTCCCGCCGCTGTACTGGCGCTCGAGGACGGCACCGTATATGAGGGTCGCTCTTGCGGCGCTTCCGGCGAGGCTTCCGGCGAGGTTGTTTTCAACACCTCGCTTACCGGCTATCAGGAGATCCTGACGGATCCAAGTTATGCCGGGCAGATCATCACGATGACGATGCCGCACATAGGAAACTATGGCGTCAACGGAGCTGATATGGAGTCTCGCGGTGTTTTCGCCCGAGGGCTTGTAGTTCGCTCGATGTGCGAGACGCCGAGCAATTGGCGCTCGGAAGAGTCTCTCCCGCACTTTCTGGTGCGTCACAACGTGGTTGCGATCGAGGGCATCGACACCAGGAGTCTTACCAAGCGGATTCGCGAAGTCGGCGCCATGAAGGCGATAGTGTCGACGACTGACTTTGACCCGGACTCACTGGTGGCCAAAGCTCGCAAATCGCCAGGACTTGTCGGCAGGGATCTTGTCTCGGAGGTCGCGGTAAGCGCGCCATATACCTGGGGCATGCCTGTCCCGGGAGGAGGAGTTCCCGTCGATCTGGGTAACCTGCCTGATCCTGTCCGGTATCGGGTGGTCGCGTTTGACTCGGGAATCAAGTACAACATCTTGCGATGCCTTGCCAATGCCGGCTGTGAGGTTATCGTGGTTCCGCCAAAAACGAGCGCTTCGGCAGTTCGGGAGCTAAAGCCACAAGGCCTCTTCTTTGCCAATGGACCTGGGGATCCGGCCGCTGTGGATTTCCTCTACTCGACGCTTCAGGAGCTTCTCGGCGAAGTGCCTGTTTTCGGCATATGCCTCGGTCATCAGATGCTCTCCCTCGCACTGGGATGCACGACATATAAGCTCAAGTACGGCCATCGCGGCGGCAATCAGCCTGTGATGAACCTGCTCTCCGGTGAGGTCGAGATTACCAGCCAGAACCACGGATTTTGCGTGGATTTCTCCTCGATAGGGCCGCTAATCGCCGAGGAAAGCGGCGGCCTTGCTCATGACTGCGGAGACATCGCGTCTTGGGTCGCATCCCGAGTCGCTCCTGTTGTCGCATCGAGCCGCTTCGGGCGTGTTCAGCTTACGCATGTCAATCTCAACGACATGACTGTCGAGGGCATCAGGTTACTCGATATTCCGGCTTTTTCGGTGCAGTACCACCCCGAGGCTGCGCCAGGGCCACACGACTCAAAGTACCTGTTTGAGGTCTTCACACGAATGATGGATGGGGACGAAAACCCCTGGGTTGCGAGAAATCAAGGTGATCTCGATGTTGCGTAATGTCCTGATTCCAGTGGGTCTGAGCGAGGAAGACGAGCTCGTAGTAGATTTCGCCAAAGGATTGTATGAGTCGGGTGCCCGTAGATTGATCATCGCCCACACTGTGGATGCAAGTGGCATGGAGGGTCCGATTATCGCAAGAGCGATAGACAAAGCTCTTCTGGAGCTGCGGAAAGTGGCATCGCGCCTGCCGGCGAGCGGGATGGACGTTGAGCTTCGTATAGCAACCGGAGATCCTGTTGCCGAGATGGTGGCGCTCGCCGCCGAGGCGGGGATCGACAGTGTTGTATGCGGCACGCATGCCAAGGATTTGCTGACCAAACTCATCGCTGGTTCCGTCTCCGAACAGATAGCACTGGAAGCGACGGTTCCGACGATGCTGATTCGTTACGACCTCCTTCGCGACCGAGCCGAGCCAAGCGAACTTGCCTCGGCATTTGGTCGCAGGGTGCTCATTCCCACTGACTTTACGCCCTCAGCCACAAGGGCCTTTATCACCGCTACCGCGATGGAAAAAGGGCTGCTGGAAGCGGTGCATATCGTGCATGTGATCACTGAAGCACTGGAGCCGGAGGCAATGGCCGAAGCGCAGCAGGAAGCATACTCCCGGGTGGAGGGGCTTGTCAGAACCGCATCGGGTTCGGGGATAGAGGTTAGCGCAGTAGTTATGCACGGAGATCCTGTCGATGTAATTCTCGGCCAGGCGAAAAAGACGGGTGCTACCGGCATCATGTTGGGGCGCAAGGACGCTGGTCCGCTACGCGCGATTTCGGTTTCTCCAGGCGCCACGGCGATGGGGTTGATCAGCGGCGCTGAGTGCCCGGTTGTGTTTGTTCCATAGATGAACATTTGTGATCTTTTTGTACAGCAGAGAAATCCGGCCAGAAAAGTGAAGGAGCAGTATGCCGCGGCGTGACGACATACACAAGATTCTGGTTGTAGGCGCGGGCCCGATCGTCATAGGGCAGGCGTGCGAGTTTGACTACTCGGGCTCGCAGGCGTGCAAGGTTTTGCGTGAGGAAGGGTACGAGATAGTCCTGGTCAACAGCAATCCGGCAACGATCATGACCGACCCTGAACTTGCGCATCGCACTTACGTCGAGCCGGTGACTCCGCAGTTCGTCGCCAAGGTCATCGAGCGTGAGCGGCCGGATGCTCTTTTGCCGACCCTCGGCGGGCAGACGGGCCTGAACTGCGCTGTCGCTCTGGCGGAGTCAGGCGTTCTCGACGAGTACGGCGTCGAGCTTATCGGCGCGAAGCTGGATGCGATCAAGATGGGCGAGGACCGCAGGTTGTTTGCTGAGGCTATGGGTCGAATAGGTCTTTCCGTGCCTCGCGGCGGCTACGCTTACTCGGTTCACGATGCGGAGCGCGTGGTCGAGAAGATCGGCATGCCAGTTGTGATCAGGCCATCGTTTACGCTCGGCGGAGCAGGTGGCGGGATTGCGTACAACATTGAGGAGCTTCGCGAGATCGTGGCTGGAGGAATCGCGCTTTCGCCACGCGGAGAGGTGCTCGTCGAGGAGAGCGTGCTGGGCTGGAAGGAGTATGAGATGGAGGTGATGAGGGACCGCAAAGATAACGTTGTGATCGTGTGTTGCATCGAGAACTTCGATCCAATGGGGATTCATACCGGCGACTCCATCACCGTGGCGCCGGCCCAGACCCTGACCGATCGCGAGTATCAAAAGATGCGGGATGCGTCCATCGCGATCATGCGCGAGATAGGAGTGGAGACCGGCGGCAGCAACGTTCAATTCGCCGTGAACCCGGAAGACGGCAAGCTTGTCGTAATCGAGATGAATCCTCGTGTTTCGCGCTCAAGCGCTCTGGCCTCAAAAGCCACTGGTTTTCCCATCGCTAAATTCGCGGCGAAACTCGCTGTCGGGTATACGCTCGACGAGATTTCCAATGACATCACCAAAAAGACCCCTGCCAGCTTTGAGCCAAGCATCGACTATACGGTCGTCAAGGTGCCGAGATGGGCGTTTGAGAAGTTTGAGGGCACCGATGAGACCCTGACGACGAAGATGAAGTCGGTCGGCGAAGTGATGGCGATAGGTCGTACATTTGAAGAGGCGCTCGGAAAAGCAATGCGCTCGCTTGAGAATGGAAGACTTGGGCTGGGGGCGGATGGCAAGGATTCTATATGTGAGCACAAGTTCGAGAATATGCTCTCAACCCCGACAGAGCAGCGAATATTCTATATCGCCGAGGCCTTTCGCCGAGGTAAGTCGGTCGAGGATGTCCACCTGTTGACCAGGGTAGATAGGTGGTTTCTGCAGAAAATAGAATCTATGGTTCAAGTAGAGGGTTATATCAGGCGGGCCGGGACGCTGGCTGAAGTAGACGCTGAGCTTATGTGTCAGGCAAAACAGCACGGTCTTGGTGATGCCCAGATAGGGTGGTTACTCGAAGCTTCCGAGGACCAAGTCCGGCAACACAGGCTCGAGTTGGGTGTAATACCTGCCTTCAAAGCGGTTGACACCTGCGCGGCCGAGTTTGCGGCGGAAACACCATATTTCTACAAGACCTACGAGGCCGAGAGCGAGACCGGCCCCGCTGACGCTAAGGGCAGGATAATGATTCTTGGTGCCGGGCCGAATCGCATCGGCCAGGGAATCGAGTTCGATTACTGTTGCGTGCATGCTGCCTACGCCTTGGGCGAGGCGGGTTTTGAGACAATCATGGTCAACTGCAACCCGGAAACAGTCTCTACCGACTATGACACCAGCGACAGGCTGTACTTCGAACCCCTTACGTTTGAAGACGTCATGGACATAATCGACGTCGAGAAGCCCATCGGCGTGCTTGTGACCTTTGGCGGTCAGACTCCGCTGAAACTCGCGCAGAGATTGGCAAGCGCGGGAGTCCCCATCTTGGGCACCGGCCCGGATGCGATCGATCTTGCCGAGGATCGCAAGCGATTCCAGGCCCTTCTCGATAGGCTAGAGATTGCGTATCCTCCCGCAGGTACGGCTCACACTCTTCAGGAGGCCGCCGATGTCGCAGCTTCGATAGGCTTTCCTCTACTGGTCCGTCCCAGTTACGTGCTTGGCGGCCGTGGAATGGTTATCGCGTACTGTGAAGATTATCTCGAGCGATATATGCACGAAGCGACCGTAATCTCGCCAGATCACCCTGTGCTTCTCGACAGATTTCTTGAAGGGGCGATCGAGGTGGACGTGGACGCTGTTTGCGACACACGTGACGTCTACATCGGCGGTGTCATGGAGCACATCGAGGAGGCGGGAATCCACTCCGGAGATTCGGCCTGCTGCATACCGCCTTTCACGCTCGGTCAGGAGACGATCGATCTGATTCGCGCGCATACGCGCACGCTCGCGCTTGAGCTTGGCGTCAAAGGACTTATGAATATTCAGTTTGCGGTAAAGGATGCCGCGGTTTATGTCATCGAGGTAAATCCGCGGGCGAGCAGGACAGTGCCGTTCGTCAGCAAGGCTACGGGAGTTCCGTTGGCCAAGATCGCAGCGCGTGTAATGGCGGGCGAGATGCTCTCAGATATGGGTCTGCCAGCCGACGACCGTGAGCTGGAGTGGTTTTGCGTCAAGGAGGCGGTCATGCCATTCGGTAGATTTCCGGGCTCGGACAGCGTGCTTGGTCCCGAGATGAAGTCCACCGGTGAAGTGATGGGTATTGCCAAGGACTTTCCTTCGGCGTACGCCAAATCCCAGTTGGCTGTAGATTACTCGCTTCCTGTCGGCGGGAAAGCGTTTATTAGCGTGTGTGACAGAGACAAACGAGCGGTTGTCCCTGTCGCAAGGCATCTGCACGCGCTTGGGTTTGAGATTCTTTCGACCCGGGGAACCGCTCGAACCCTGAAAGCCGCCGGGATTCCAGTCATCGAGGTGCTAAAGAAACACGAAGGGCGCCCCAATATTTTGGATGCGTTGGTAAACGGCGAGGTTCAACTTGTGATCAACACGCCGTTCGGGCAAGAGACGCGTTCTGATGGATATCATATTCGCACCGCTGCGGTACAGCACGGGGTAACCAACATAACGACCATGTCGGCCGCCCAGGCGGCTGTAGGAGCGATTGAGGCCGCAAAGCGAGGTAACCTTGAAGTTGTCGCTTTGCAGGACTTCCAGGAGGCAGGCGTGCTCGATGTGTGATCTATGCGAGACGCAGCAAAGTCGCATACTACCGAGCCTCACAGAAGCGGTGGTTATTGCCAATGAGATGATCACCGGGAAAGTCGGACTCATGGTCTTGCGTGCTCCAGCTGTGGCCGCGACGGTTGAGCCGGGGCAGTTCGTTCATCTTCGAGTGGCCAAAGGCCGCGATTTTCTTTTGCGCCGCCCTTTTTCGGTCTATAGAGCTTTTGACGAGACGATTCACATTCTCTATCAGGTAGTCGGGATTGGCACGTCGGAGATGGCGGAAGCCAAGGAAGGCGCGAAAATGGACCTTATCGGCCCTATCGGCCGAGGATGGAAGATCCCTGACCGAGCCAAAAGCGCACTTCTCGTGGCGGGAGGTGTTGGCGCCGCGCCCCTGGCGATGCTGGCGGAGCGGCTTTCCGAAAATGGAGTCTCCGTGAGCGTTGCTCTCGGTGCTTTGACCGCCGATGAGCTCTACTGCCTCGACCTGTTTCGGCAAACAGCTCAATCGGTGGCCTGTTGTACCGATGACGGCTCGACCGGCATCGAAGGCAGGGTTACGATCGCCGCAAGCGATATGTTATCCCAGGGCGCCTTTGATGTTGTCTACACCTGCGGACCCGAAGTCATGCAGCAGGCAGTCGTCATGCTCGCTAGAAAAGCCGCAGTGCCGTGCCAGGTTTCACTGGAGCGCCTGATGGCTTGCGGGATCGGCGCTTGCCTTTCTTGTGTCGTTGCCACGAAAGATGGAAACAAGCGAGCATGCGTGGATGGGCCAGTGTTCGACGCCGATGAGGTGCTGTGGAGATGAACGACGACGTCAGGTCGACATCGCAAGTGGATATGAGCGTGCGTATAGGTCCGCTTGAGCTTGCCAATCCTGTGGTGACCGCAAGTGGCACGTTCGCAAGTGGGGTAGAGTACTCGGACTTTTTTGACCTGAACCGCCTCGGGGCTTTAGTCACTAAGGGAGTGTCCGCGAAAAGCTGGGAGGGTAATCCCGCGCCAAGGATCGCCGAGACAGCCAGCGGCATGCTCAACTCGATAGGGCTCCAAAACCCCGGAGCAGACCGCTTCATAGAGCGCGATCTTCGCTGGCTACGGGAGCACTTTCCGACAGTGCCGTTGATTGTAAACGTCAACGGCCACACGGTAGAAGAGTATGTAGAGGTAGTGGAGCGCCTCGATGCGCAGGAGGGTATCTCGGCGTACGAGGTCAACATATCCTGCCCGAATGTAGATGCCGGGGGCATGGCGTTTGGCACCACCTGCGCCGCAGCCGCGCAGGTCACACGTGCAGTGCGGTCGGTAACGCATCGGCCACTGATCGTAAAGCTTTCACCAAACGTCACTGACATAACTAAGATAGCCCGGGCGGTCGAGGATGAAGGTGCCGAGGCCCTCTCACTCATCAACACCGTGCTGGGCATGTCGATAGATGCGAATACATTCAGGCCCAGACTCGCTCGTGTCGTAGGTGGTCTGTCGGGCCCGGCGATAAAGCCGATTGCCCTGCGGATGGTCTGGCAGGTTGCCTCGGCGGTCAAGATACCCATTATCGGCATGGGGGGGATCGCTTCAGCGACAGACGCAGCCGAATTCATGCTCGCAGGCGCCAGCGCGGTGGCGGTGGGGACGGCGAACTTCATTGATCCTCTTGCTTGTGTGAGGACTATCGATGGGTTGCACGAGTTTTGCCGCTCGAAGGGCATCGCTCGTGTCTCAGACCTGACAGGAGCACTCAGAACATGAAGTTGACAAGAGATTCGCTCATCGTCGCGCTGGATACGGACGCGACCACAGCGCTAAAGATCGCCTCGTCGCTACAGGGCGAGGTGCGTTGGGTCAAAATCGGTATGACCCTGTATTACTCGGCGGGTCCGGCAATCGTAAAAAAGCTGCTGGAGATGGGGTTCGAGATATTTCTGGACCTCAAGCTCTACGACATCCCGCATCAAGTCGAAGGCGCGGCACGGGAGATTTCCCGCCTCGGCGTATCGATGATCACAGTACACGCCTCTGGTGGTGCCGAGATGATGCGCTTGGCCGTGAAGGGCGCCGCCGAGGGGGCGCAAGCTTGCGGGCTGAATCCCCCGAAGGTACTCGCGGTATCGGTCCTCACGAGCTTTTCCGCCGACGCCCTGCGCGAAACAGGCGTTGACCGCTCCATCGCCGAGCAAGTCGCCTTGCTTGTCGATCTCGCAGCTGCGGCGGGAGTCGATGGAGTCGTCTGCTCGCCCCATGAGGCGACTTTGGCCAGAGCCGCACTGCCCTCAGGCGCGTGGGTGGTCACCCCCGGAGTCCGGGCCGCAGCTTCTTCCCCCGACGATCAGGTGCGTGTGGCCACTGTCGAAGAGGCGCTTTCGGCAGGAGCTTCTCATGTGGTTATCGGCCGCCCAATCACGCAGGCCGACGATGTCCGCTTTGCTGTCCGTCATCTGTACCAAGGAGAGTAGGGAGTGCATGGAAAAGTATGTTATAGGCGAAGACCAGATCAAGGAGCTCTTTTCGAAAACCGGCGCGATACTCTCGGGCCACTTCGTTCTTTCCAGCGGCAGACACTCCGATACCTATGTTCAGTGTGCAAGAGTTTTTGAGGATCCAGAGACCACAATGCAGCTTGCTTCGGCTTTGGCGGAACGGATTTCACCGAAAAAGGTTGATTTGGTCGCAGCGCCAGCCGTCGGTGGAATTATTCTTGGATTTGCGGTTGCCCATATTCTCGGCGTCAGGTTTATATTTAGCGAACGTGAAGCCGGGGTGATGACGTTCAGACGCTCATTCCAGGTGCCTGAAGAGGCCAGAGTACTCGTGGTTGAAGATGTTGTTACTACAGGTGGGAGCGCCGCGGAGGTAGAAACCCTGATTCGCGCCTGCGGGGGGTCTCCGATCGGCGTAGCATCACTTATCGACCGGGGAGGATCCAAGCGTTTTATGGCCGAGAGCTACTCTCTACTTCAACTTGACGTTGAGTCATGGGAGGCCGATTCTTGTTCGCTGTGCGGCGCTGGCGAGCCGATCACATCACCTGGAAGCAGGCGAATAGCCGATTGAGGATTGCTGTTTTCGCACGTCAGGGGTAATGTTATCTCCGAGTTATTGAGTTGTAAGTGTGGGCAAGGTGTGTCTACAATTCAGGTTGTGTAATCAGACCGCCCTGCCTAAATGAGGACGAGGAGGAACTATGGCACTTCCAAAGCTTTCCGACGCGGATCGTCAGGCTGCCCTAAAGAAGGCGGCCGAGGCGCGCCAGAAACGCGCTGAGCTTCGCGCCAAGATCAAGAACGGGGATGTGACTTTCGCCCAGGCGATGGCTCAAGATTCAGATCCGATCGTCGCTCGGATGAAAGTGTCGACCTTGCTCGAGAGCCTTCCGGGCTACGGAAAAGCAAAAGCATCCAAACTCATGGATGAGCTCGATATATCTTCCAATCGTCGCGTTCAGGGACTAGGCGCCCGTCAGCGTGAGCAGCTGATGGCTCGTCTCGGTTAGTAGCAGCTTGCGGGCGGCTAGACTGACGGAATCGAGAATATTGGCCAATCGCGTCGGAAATGTGTTCATAGTTTCTGGTCCTTCGGGCGCGGGTAAAGGGACCCTGGTTCAGGCTTTGAAAGACAGGGTTCCTGATCTTTGGGTTTCGGTCTCGGCGACAACTCGTACTCCACGCGTCGGTGAGTTAGATGGCGTAAGTTATATCTTCCTGTCTCCGGAAGAGTTTCTTCAGCGCAAAGAGGCGGGTGAGTTTCTCGAGTGGGCATGCGTCCACGGGAACTACTATGGAACGCCTCGTGGTCTGATAGACGAAAAGGTCGCCGAGGGCAAGCAGGTGATACTTGAGATCGACCCGCAAGGCGCGCTTCAGGTAAAAAAGGCGATGCCGGACTCGGTCCTAATCTTCATTAAAACGCCCTCCATGGAGGAGCTTGAGAGTCGCCTGAACACCAGAGGCACCGAGAGTCCCGAGCAGATTAAGGTGCGTATCAGGACCGCGATCCTGGAGATGGAGCTTGCCGAAACCTATGATTTCGTGGTAACTAATGACGATGTCAATAGAGCCACTGAGGCGATTGTGCGAATAATTGACGAACATGCCGAGACACCCTGATTAAAACTTCAGGTTCGAAAGGTTGGGTAGATTCAAGCAATGGTAATCAAGCCAGAGATAGATGTTTTGCTCTCCAAGGTTGACTCAAAGTTCACGCTTTGCATATTGGCCGCTCGCCGAGCGCGCCAGATAAACGACATGCTGAATGGCGTGCGCAGTCAAGCGATACTTTCGATGTCGCCGATACAGATCGCCTCTCTGACCAGCGCCAAGCCGCTATCATCAGCTCTCAATGAGATCGCCGATGGCGAGATATCCTATCTGAGAGCGCAAGATAGCTACAAGTAAGTATCGGTTCCTCGACAGCGCCGTTTAGCAGCGAGCGATTCTGCTTGCGGTGCCGTCGAGCGCTATGTGGTCGGCCTCTATTGAGCTTACCGCCGAGAAAACCTCGCGTATCCGCTCGTTTGTCGCCCGCTCTGCCGCCAGGGCATAGAACTTCATCGCTTTTTGCTCTCGTGCGACGGACTCCTCGATATTCGCGCACCAATCTTTAGCTATCTCGCTCGGGATTTTGAGATCCTTGGGTTCACGAACCCCTGCCAGCTTGCAAAAAAGCTCACAGTGCTCGGCCTCGATTTTGGAGAGCCGTTTGTATGCGCTTGCGAGGTGCGGCATCGATCTGTCCGCTCCCATCGCCAGGTAGAATCGGGTGTTGCTTCGTTCGAGCTCAATCGCTTCGAGCAGATCGTTTTGTTCAATCTCGGTGAGATTCACATCGTTGATCGTCTCGGGATACTCCATCAGATCCACCAGATGCTCCTTATGGGCTCCACAGTAAGGGCAGTGCGTGGGTGCGTCCGCACCGAGGTAGCTATCGCCGCAGATGCGGCATCGGTAGATGTTCATCTCTGTCTCCTGTCGTTTTTGGCTCGGCAAAACGATTCTTCCGTGCAGCTTTAATGTAAATGCGCGGAACCATTCAGCGTTCTGTAAAATGGTATACCCAGTAACGCCCATCAAGCCGAAAAGGACTCAAGAGCAATGGCAGAAACGATTCTCATGGCTCCATCTGTGCTGTCTGCTGATTTCACTGCACTTGGCAAGGCCGTGAAAGGTATCTCGGAAGGTGGCGCTGACTTTATCCATGTAGATGTGATGGATGGACACTACGTTCAAAACCTCACCGTTGGTCCTCCGATCGTAAAAGCCTTGAAGCGAATTACAGCTACTCCGCTCGACGTTCATCTGATGATCAGCAACGCGGATTTGACGGTTGGTTGGTATCTGGATGCGGGCGCGGACATGGTGACGGTTCACGTGGAGGCGTGCGATCATCTGCACAGGGTTCTTCATACGATCAGGGCTTCCGGCGCTCGCACGGGAGTCTCCTTGAATCCCGCCACTCCTGTTGAGTCGATCCGAGAGGTCGTCGGAGTCGTGGACATGATCTTGCTGATGAGTGTCAACCCTGGGTTTGGCGGACAATCGTTCATCCCTCGTACCCTGGACAAGATTCGGGCATTGGTCAGGCTTTGCGCCGAGGAAGGCGCTACTCCCATAATCCAGGTCGATGGCGGCATAGATGCGCGTACCGCGCCTCTCGTCGCTCAGGCCGGAGCAAGGTGCCTGGTGGCCGGAAACGCGGTTTTCTGTCAGGAAGACCCGGTTTTAGCTATGAATGAAATTCGCGCTGCTGCCCTATCGGCGATCTGATCGATCGCATATTCGGCGATGGCGCCGCTCCTGCAGCTGTCAGCAGGATAGAAGAGAGGTGTTTCTCGGCGTTGCGTTTACTTACCGACGATTCGCAGTTGATCTCCGATCCATTTATGCGCAGGGCGTATGAGCTTGCCAAGCTCGGGGCAGGCCTCACTTCGCCCAATCCGATGGTTGGTTGCGTGATCGTGCGCGAAGGCGAGATCGTTGGCGAGGGGTACCACGCCGGCGCAGGCAAGCCTCACGCTGAGGCGGTGGCACTCGAGCAGGCAGGTGCCAGGGCGGCTGGTGCGATTGCGTACGTGACACTGGAGCCGTGCGCGCACTATGGGTTGACGCCTCCGTGCACCGAGGCGCTGATAGCAGCGGGGATATCCACTGTCGTTGCCGGCATGAAAGACCCCAACCCAAAAGCTCGGGGCGGTTGTAAGTTTCTGCGCGACAATGGAGTGGAGGTGAGTTTCGCTTCCGAACCCGCCCCATTCGAGCGACTGAATGAGGAGTGGCTGCACCATCTGCGCACAGGATTGCCCTTCACGAGAGTGAAGGTTGCACTGTCTTTGGATGGAAAGATCACCTCTGCTCCCGGCAAGCGATGCTCTGTTTCGGGCGAAGGCGGTGCGGAGATCACGATGACACTGCGCTCCAGAGCCGATGCGGTGTTAGTCGGTGCTTCAACCGCGGCCACAGATAATCCCGCGCTTACCGTTCGCGACGCTACAGGCGCATTAGCATCTCGGCAACCGGCCCGGGCGATCCTTTGCACGCGAAACTTGCCTAAGGTGGACATGCTTACTGATGGCGCGGGCAAGGTTTTGATCCTGGTTGAGTCTTGTGCGACAGTCGACGAGTTTCCTGAGTGTGCGACGCTGGTACGCTATGATACTGCTGGCGGCGTGATATCTGCGCTGAAGGCGTTGTCCGAGTTCGATGTCAGAAGCCTTCTGGTTGAAGCTGGCTCGAGGCTTTTTTCGGCCCTGTGGCAAGGCGGGCTCATAGATGAGCTCGTTGTTGTTCACGCAGGTGGAGTGTTTGGTGCGTCGGCGCCCTCTCTGTATACGGGCGCAGGCCAGTTTGAGAACAACCGCCTCGAAGCTCGCATGCGCGCGGTGGAAGCAGGTATCGCTGGCGGCGATGCAGTTACGGTTTGGCGGCGCGCGGAAGATATCTGCGAGCAGTAAAGTCACGGCTTTTTGAAAGAGGTAGCGACAGATGTTTACTGGCATGATTGAGTCCGAGGGAATCATCACCCGGGCTGAGCGCGTCGGAAGTGGAATGCGCCTGGAGGTCTACGCCCCGGAATTCGGCCGGGACATGGCGATAGGTGATTCCATAGCCGTCGATGGTGCTTGCTTGACGGTAATAAAGTTCATCAGAGGCGCTTTTCTTGCCGATGTAAGCGAGGAAACGATGCGGATGACGACTTTGGGGACTCTTCGCCAGGGCCGTAAGGTAAACCTTGAACGCGCATTGCGGTTTTCCGATCGTCTCGGCGGCCACTTTGTGACCGGCCATATCGATGGGACTGGATCACTGTTGATGCGGCACCCTGCCGGAAACTCCACGATCTACCAGTTCTCGGCGCCTGAAAAACTGCTGGATTACATCGTGTCCAAAGGATCGATCGCAGTAGACGGCATCTCTTTGACGATAGCGGATACGCGCGATGATAGCTTTGCCTGCGCGGTCATCCCGCACACCGAGAAAGCCACAACGCTAAAGGACAAGGCGATCGGTGCTGCGGTGAATCTTGAGGTTGATATGCTCGCCAAGTACGTGGAGAGGTTTGTGGGGCACTATGTCGGCGCGGACGAGGGCGCTTCCAGGCCAGCCCGCCGCGGTCTTGGTGATCTGTTGCGCGAATTTACAGAAGGCAGGTAGTTTGAAAGTGGAAGAGAGAGCTTCCGGCGAGACACCGTTTTCAACGATCTCCAGCGCAGTTGAGCGCATCGCCGCGGGCCAAATGGTCATAGTCGTCGACGATGAGGGCCGGGAGAACGAGGGCGACCTTGTGATGGCCGCCGAGAAAGTGACACCGGAGGCGATAAACTTTATGGCTTCCTATGGTCGCGGATTGATTTGCATGCCGATGACGGCCGAGCGTTTGCAGTTTTTGCGGATTCCGCCGATGACCAACGACAACACCTCCGCCTACGACACGGCATTTCATGTCTCGATCGGAGCCAAGGGCCTTATTACAACCGGGATTTCGGCTCATGACAGAGCGATGACTATAGCTGTCGCCGCTAACCCGGACT
Organism: Actinomycetota bacterium; assembly: GCA_018334075.1. NCBI lineage: Bacteria > Bacillati > Actinomycetota > Actinomycetota bacterium. The sequence goes on along the minus strand of JAGXSC010000068.1, from coordinate 9,610 downwards.
CTGGTCCGCAAGACATTTCGATGCCGGGACACGTCTTCCCATTACGAGCGAAGGCTGGAGGTGTGCTTGAGCGGGCCGGCCATACCGAGGCCTCCTTAGATCTGGTGCGCCTGGCGGGGCTTACTCCGGCCGCTGTGATATGCGAGATTATGAGTGAAGACGGAGCGATGGCGCGTCGACCTGAGCTCGAGCGATTCGCTCGTGAGCATGATATGCCGATCGTAACCGTAGCTGACCTGATTCGCTACAGGCACGCGACCGAGCGGCTTGTAAAGCGCATCTCACAGGTTCAGATGCCTACGCGGTTCGGAGAGTTCGTTTTGTATGGCTATTCGTCGATGATCGATAACTCGACTCACCTTGCCTTTGTGGCCGGCAATCCAGCAGGGAAGAAAGACGTGCTCGTCCGGGTACACTCGGAGTGTCTTACCGGCGATATCTTCGGCTCCCTGCGTTGTGATTGTGGACCTCAACTTGCCGAGGCGCTCAGGCGCATCCAGGAAGAGGGCGAGGGAGTTGTTTTGTATGTTCTGGGACATGAAGGTCGCGGCATCGGGTTGGCCAACAAGCTTGCCGCCTACGAGCTGCAGGAGCGGGGATGCGATACTGTTGAAGCCAATGAGTCACTGGGTTTTGCACCGGACCTGCGCGACTATGGTATTGGAGCTCAGATATTGGCCGATCTCGACCTTACCTCCATGCGACTTATGACAAACAATCCGACGAAGATAATCGGCCTTGAAGGGTATGGCCTGATAGTGAGCGAGCAGGTTCCACTGGAGGTGCCCGCATGCCCTCAAAACATTGCGTATCTAAAAACGAAGCGTGAGAGGCTAGAGCACAGATTGCGACTTGAAGATCCGGACGTGAGTGAAGGAGAGACCAGATGAGAGTCTTCGAAGGTGATTTGATCGGCACGAATCTTCGGATGGGGATAGTGATAAGCAGGTTCAATGAGCTGCTCTCTTCCAGGCTGCTCGGTGGCGCTACCGACGCGCTTTCCCGCCATGGCGTCGATATGGATCTCGTAGAGGTCGCCTGGGTTCCCGGTGCGTTTGAGATTCCGTTGCTGGCCAAAAAGATGGCGGACTCGGGCAGGTATGACGCTGTCATTACGCTAGGAGTCATAATTCGTGGCTCCACCCCGCACTTCGAGTATGTAGCAGCCGAGGCCAGCAAGGGTGTCGCGAAAATATCGGTTGACTCCGGTGTGCCGGTGATATTTGGGCTCATAACTGCCGATACCATCGAACAAGCGGTAGAGCGAAGTGGGACGAAAGCCGGAAACAAAGGTTGGGACGCCGCCGTATCCGCTATCGAGATGGCAAATCTGCTCAAATCGGTTTAGCTGAAAAAGCGAGAAAGCCCCGGCCCTTCCGGGCTACGAGACTTTCTCAGTCGAATCCAGCGGGTTCTTGCCACCCTGTGGCTATCAACCATGGATCGGTTTAGAGTGTTGCCCGCCTCGAGAAGCGGATGTACAAACTATCACGGCACCAGAGTCCGTACAAGAGAAAAAGTGTTCGATTCGACGAGCGGTCATGTTTTTCGTAGCAGTGGTACTCGCTTGAAGGCAACTGGTCGAATATGACGGTTGTGGCGTTTTTTCTTCAGTCGCTCAAAGCCTCTTGACAATCGCTTCTGTCGGGGAATAATAAATCATACGAATTTAGTCATGATTCTTCAGCGATTGGCGATAGATGCGATTGACTGCAAGAAGCGAGTATGGACTGCTCGCTATGGTAGAGATAGCCGCCTCTGGTACGCGCCCTGTCAGCGCGCGGCTCATCTCCGAGCATCAAAACATCCCGATAAAGTTCCTGGAGCAGCTGCTTGTGGCCCTGCGTCGAGCCGATCTGGTCACCGCGATTCGTGGAGCTCGAGGTGGCTTTGTTTTGGCGGGCGCCTCCTCGGCGATCACGGTGCTCGATATCGTTGAGGCCCTTGAGGGTCCTATGGTTGCCCCGAGATGTGAATCCGACCGCGGCGCCACATGCGGCAGGGCGGGCCACTGTGCCGCCGCTGTCGTATGGCATCGGGCGACCGAGGCGCTAAAGGCCGTGTTCGCGGATACAACCTTGGCTGAGCTAGTGACCTATCAGCATGAAATCGATGAGACGAAGGTTCAATAAATCAATGGAAGCGGCCTTGAAGGACTCAGACACTCAGCGATTTGTCTATATGGACTACGCGGCGACCACTCCGGTTGACTCCCGCGTGCTCGAGACTATGCTCCCGTATCTGTCGGAGCGATTCGGGAATCCGAACTCCATGTATGCGCTCGGTCGCCAAGCGTATCGTGCGATGGAGGAGGCACGTGAGAAGGTCGCGCACCTCATCGGCGCGGCCAGTGCAAATGAAGTCATCTTCACAGGTTCGGGAACCGAGTCTGACAACGCTCTTCTGCTCGGTATCGCGGCCCGCGCCAAGCCTGACCGCAAGCACGTTATCGTCTCTGCCTTTGAGCACCACGCGGTTTTAGAGCCGGCGCATACGCTTGAGAAGCGCGGATTCGAGGTTACCTACCTTCGGCCACGCATCGATGGTGTGATAGCACTCGATGATCTCCAGGCCGCTCTGCGCGATGACACGGCTTTGGTCTCCGTGATGCACGGCAACAACGAGATAGGAACCGTGCAGCCCATCCGTGAGTTAGCGGCTGCCGCTCATGAACGCGGGGCCTATATGCACACCGATGCGGCGCAGACTCTGGGGAAGGTTCCCTTTGATGTTGCCGATATGGGCATCGATGCCGCCAGTTTTTCCGGGCACAAAATCTACGCTCCCAAGGGGATTGGCGTCATGTACCTGAAAAGGGGTACTCCTTTCGAACCGCTGCTGAAAGGTGGCGGCCAGGAGTATAAAAAGCGTAGTGGCACCCAAAATGTTGCAGGCGCGGTTGGATTTGCCACCGCCTTGCAGCTCATGATCGAGGATCTGCCGGCCGAGGCGAAAAGACTTAGTGCGCTGCGGGACCGACTGGCACAAGGCGTGCTCAACGGAATCGAGAACACGGAGATGACCTCCTCGGCGCTAGAGAGGCTGCCCAACATCGTCAGCTTGTTGATAAAGGGCGTTGAAGGAGAAGCGATGCTGTTGCAGCTTGACGGTAAAGGCATCGCGGTTTCCACCGGATCCGCGTGTAGCAGCGGCTCGCTGGAGCCAAGTCACGTGTTGCTATCCATAGGCTGTCCGCCCGAGGTAGCCCATGGCTCATTGCGTGTTTCACTCGGTAGGTATTCGAGCGAAGAAGACGTGGAGTACTTCCTCCAGACGCTTCCGCCCATAGTGGAGCGTCTTCGCGCGATGTCTCCGGTTTATGCGAAGATGTTTGGTTCAGCGTAAGGTCAGGCAGTGTGATTCGCCCTTTTGGCGAGCGATTGGAGAAATGCGGTGCTATACAGCGACAAAGTGATGGACCACTTCAACAATCCCCGCAATGTCGGGGTACTCGATGATCCGGACGGGGTTGGCGAGGTCGGCAATCCTGTATGTGGCGACATGATGAAGATCACGATAAAGGTCGAAAAAGACACGATTGACGACATTCGGTTTCAGACCTTAGGGTGCGGTGCGGCTATCGCCACATCTTCGATAGTTACCGAGATGGCGCGCGGCATGACGTTGGAGCAGGCGGTCGCGATCACGAAGAAGCAGGTTGCCGATGAGCTGGGCGGATTGCCACCCGCCAAGATGCACTGTAGTGTGCTTGCCACCGACGGCCTGAAATCGGCGGTCGATGATTACTTGACGCGAAACGGCCGGATGCCCATATCCGGAGGACTTGAGCACGACGATCCTGATTTCGATCCGCACGGCCATGTGGACGAGGATGCTTGCGAGGTAGGAGACAAGGCCTGATCATGCGGGTTTTTGTGGCGATGAGCGGCGGCGTCGATTCTTCGGTGGCCGCCGCGTTACTTGTCGAGGCCGGCCATGATGTCACAGGGGTCACAATGCAGCTGCTGCCGGAGGGTGACGATGTCGGTCAATGTTGCGGCCTGGACGCTGTCCGCTCGGCTAGGCGCGTTTGCGACGCGCTGGAGATTCCGCACTACACATTGAACTTCCGCGACGTATTTCAGGAGCGCGTCATCAAGCCCTTTATCAGCGCCTACGCCGAGGGGAAAACGCCGAATCCGTGCATCGAGTGCAACGATCGCGTGAAGTTTTCGGATCTTTTGGCCCGTGTGACGGCTCAGGGCGCGGATGCTTTGGCGACTGGCCACTACGCCGGAATAGTTCGGGACACCGATGGCCTGCCGCTGGTCGAACGAGGAGCGGATGCGACCAAAGACCAGTCCTATTTCCTCTATCGCCTCGATCGCCCGGCTATAGATCGTGTCATGTTTCCCTTGGGGCGCCTACTCAAATCCGAGGTCAGGGCGAAAGCCGCCGCACTCGGCCTGCCAGCCGCTACCCGTGCGGACTCTCAAGAGATATGTTTCGTCCCTAAGCAAGGAACCGGAAGCTTCATCAAGGGTTTTGCTCCAGAGGCCGTGAAACCCGGACCTATCCTGGACACCTCAGGCAGACAGATCGGCACACACCGAGGGATTGGACTTTACACCTTGGGCCAGCGCAAGGGCCTTGGGGTTTCCTCGGCATATCCGCTCTATGTCAACCGGATCGACCCCGATGCCAACTGCCTGGTGGTCGGCACAAAAAAAGATATGCTACGCCGAGAAGTGCGGCTGGTAAACACGCTCTGGCGTCTTGCAGCCGGTTCTGCCAATGTTGAAGTGCAAACGCGTTACAGGGCGCAACCTGTGCCAGCTGTGGCGAGTGTCACCGGATCGGGAATCACCGTCGTCTTCGACGAACCTGTGCCGGTGGTTGCACCAGGTCAAGCCGTTGTTTGCTATCAGCGCAACCGAGTCGTTGCCGGAGGAGTTGCCGAATGCGAGAGATGATCGATTGCCACGTCCACACCGCGCGCTGCGGTCACGCGAAAGGCTCCGCTGTCGAGTACGTTGAGGCGGCCATCGAGAAGGGTATTGCAACGCTTGTGTTTACCGAGCATCTTCCGCTTCCCGATGACCTTGACCCGGATCGCCGACTAAGCCTTCCGCCTGGTGAGCTCGAAGAGTACGCGAGCGAGGTTCTTGCGCTTGCCGAAAGCTACAGGGAGATACAGGTGGTTCTCGGCGCTGAAGTGGATTGGCTTGAAGATCGGCAGGAGTACATGCTGGAGATGATCGATCGAGCCCGCGGACTTGGCCTCGCCTACCTTTTGGGCTCCGTGCACTTTCTCGGCGGTTGGGCCTTTGACAGTCCGCATGAGCTTGAGCGTTGGGGTGAGGTTGCAGTCGATGACGTCTACGAGCGTTACTTCTCCCAGTGGTGCGCCGCGGCCTCGAGCGGTTTGTTCGACTGCATGGCGCATCCCGATCTGCCGAAAAAGTTTGGGCACAGGCCGACTCGGGATGCCGACGCCTGGTATGAGAGCGCCGCTTCATGTGCGGCTCTCGGCGGGACGGCGATAGAGGTAAGCACGGCAGGAATTCGCAAACCGGTGGGGGAGATATATCCCGCTCCACCGATGCTCTCGGCGTTTTTCAGTGCCGGTGTCGAGGCCACCGTGGGATCAGATGCTCATGAACCCGCCGAGGTAGGGTACGGGCTCTCGCAGGCGTATGCCGCTTTGACCGACGCAGGTTACACTTACGCGGTTTGTCCGAATGGAGGAGGAAAGTGGCGAAAGGTGATGCTCGACATCAGCCGAGGGTAGTTGACGTTCTTCGCGCTATCGAGGACGCGTTTCCCTCGCATTGGGCCGAGTCCTGGGACAAGGTGGGGTTGTTGTGTGGCGATCCAGACGCGCCGGCAAGCGGCGTTCATGTGTGCCTGGATCCCTCGGTTAGCGCCCTTGAGCAGGCTATATCAGCGGGCGCGAATGTGCTTGCGACTCATCACCCCTTGCTTTTGCAGCCGGAGATGCCGATTTCTGGTGGGCGATCTTACGAAATCGTCCGAGCCGCGATAGAGGCCAACATCTCGATAATCGCCGCGCACACGAATCTGGATCGCGCACCAAAGGGAGCATCGGCACTGGCGGACGCAATCGGGGTGCCGTCAGGCGAACCACTCGAACGTTCATATATGCCGATGGTGATGGTGACGGTGTATGTCCCCGCCGAGTCGGCCGTGAGCCTCAGAGAGGCAATGGCCAAAGCTGGCGCGGGGCGCATAGGAGCCTACCAGGGCTGCTCGTTTTCTGTCGACGGCACAGGCAGATTTATGCCGATGGCGGAGTCGAACCCGTATATCGGCGCCTCCGGTCAGGAGAGCTCTGTTCCCGAGCAGCGGATCGAAGCCGTTTGCGCTCCAGCTGCCGTTGACGGGGTCGTCTCGGCGATAAGGACGTCGCACCCGTACGAGGAGCCGCTGGTGACTTTGACTGAGATGCGAATCCCAAGGAGCGCGGCACGCCTAGGCAGAGTGTGCACTATTCCCTCCACTACACTCGCGTCCCTGGCCGAGCAGGTAGCATCGAAGTTGGATTGCGCGCCTCGCATCTGGGGCGATCCTTTGGCGAGAGTGTCGAAGGTCGCCACGGCGAGTGGCTCGGCGGGATCGTTGATTCCCGACGCGCTCGCCGCCGATGCCGACGTGCTCATAGCGGGCGAAGTACGGTATCATGACGCGTTGGACGCTGTAGCCCAACATCTTTGTGTGATAGAGATCGGTCACGATATTAGCGAGTGGCCTTTGGTGCACGTCTTGGCAGACGCGATTCGAAACACCCCCGGGCTTTCGCGGGAGCGCGTCACGGTGGGCAGGCCCGAACGAAAGTGGTGGACGTTTTGACAAGAAGAGATATGCACGATATCGGCCTGACTCTTATCAGGCTCCAGGATTTGGATTCCGGGATCATGCGATTGCGCAAGCGCCTTGATGAGATGCCTGAGATGCACGCAGTTGTTCAGACCAGAGCAAAGAAGCGGCAGGTCGAGTCGCTAAAGGTCAAGTCGAAAGAGCTGCTCTCCCGGTTTGAGCGCGAGGTGGCCAGGATAGATGACGAGTGCTCAGGCCTAAGAGAGAAGATAGATGCCGAGCAGCGCAAGATAATGTCTGGCGAGGTGACCAATCCAAAGGAACTGCTCAACATCACCCGTGAGATGGATGCCCTCAGAAGGCGCCGCGAGAAGCTTGAGATGGAGCAGGTAAGCCTGATGGAGCGCGCCGAAAAGGCCAAGCAGCAGCTGGATCAGGTGCAAGAGGCTCTCCAAAAACTTGAATCCAGGGAAGAACAGCTAATTGAGGTGTTCAAGAAGGTCGGCGGAGAGCTTCAGGTAGATATCGCCGAGCAGCTGCAGGAGCGAGATAAAACATTGGCCGAGTTGCCGGAGGACCTCGGCGTTAAATATGAGTCACTGAAAGAGGCCAAAGACCAACTCGCAGTCGGACAGTTGCAGGGGGAGACGTGCACTGCTTGCAGGATGTCACTGCCCGCTGATGCCGTTCGGGTACTACTGGCGGGCTCCGCGGTCGGAGTCTGCCCGGCTTGCCGCCGGATGCTGGTCGTTATCGATGCCGGAGACGGAGAACCAGTTGCATAAGGCTCTCCTCAAATCGGACGGCGGAGCCAGGGGTAATCCGGGACCTGCCGGCGTTGGCTTCGTTCTCTTTGCCGATGACGGTTCTATAGAGTACTCTGGCGGCCGCTACCTCGGCGAGGCCACCAACAATATCGCCGAGTATGAGGCTCTGATCTGGGGACTTGAGGTGGCCCATTTCGCAGGCGTCACGCAGATTACTGCTTGTGCCGACAGTGAACTTGTGGTCAAGCAGATCAACGGAGAGTATCGAGTCAAGCATGCTAATCTCAAGCCGCTGCACCAAAAGGCGCGTGCTTTGTTACAGAAGTTCGAATCTTTTCGCGTGATCTATATACCTCGCGAGCAGAACAAAGAAGCAGACTTTTTGGTCAACGAAGCGATAGATGCCCGGGGCGAGGTTGGCAACGCACCTTCATCGAATGAGGTTTCTGTAAGCGACACGTTGTTTTAGCAGAAGGGGAAGGCAACTTGTACGAGCTGACCGTCAAGTCCCATTTCGACGCCGCACATGTGCTCAGTGGTTATCCGGGCGAGTGTAGCTTACTTCACGGCCACACCTGGGACATAGAGGTGACTGTGGCAGGAGAGACGCTCGATGAAATCGGGATCGTCTATGACTTCAAGCAACTCAAGAGCGATCTTGCGCAAGTCCTTGCGAGTTACGATCACGTTTACCTAAATGACGTCGAGCCGTTCAATACACTAAATCCGACTGCGGAAAATCTGGCGAGGGTGATCTTCGAGGCCCTATCGGCGACAGTGGACCGAAGAGTTAGCGTCAAAGAGGTAGTGGTGTGGGAATCGCCTGTGGCCAAGATCGTGTACAGACCCTAGCTTGGCAAAAGAGACGCCCCAAGAAACCTCGCTCTAGGAGTAAGTACTAGGCAACTTCCCATTTCTTTCCTTTGGGTGATCAATCCTTCGAGCCAACTCACGCGTGCTCGCAATCATGAACCTCCGCCGGCAGCTACTGGTACACTGCTTTTCCCTATACTTCGAGTCCAACCTCTTGGGGCATGTATCACCTTACTTTGTTGCGAATCGTCGGTCAAGGGGTTTTTTGGAAATATTCAATATACGTGATTAGCGGTAGAAAATAAGCGACCAACGGATTATAAGAGCTGAAATCCGGATCATCGGCTATTTTAGGCGAATTTCTGCGTGGGGTTGATAGCGCACGCTTTCCGGGGGTGTTAGAATGACCTAACAAAAAGCATTTCCCGAGCCATTCCCCCCACTGAAGGTGTGGAGGTTGTGATGTCCACAGCGACTCTCGAAGAGTATCTGGAAGCGATATACAAGATATCTGAAAACGGAGTGACCCGACCGACAAAGATCGCGGCTGCTATGGGAGTTTCCGGCCCTACGGTCACAGCCACACTGAAGCGACTTGAGTCGAGGGGGCTTATTACCCGCAGCGGCGGCAAGGTTTCACTGTCCGCGCAGGGTCAGGTCTTGGCGTTGGACATCATACGCCGCCACAGGATATCCGAGCGCTTTCTCGTCGACATACTCGGGATGTCGTGGGACGAGGCTCATGAAGATGCGTGCAGATTGGAGCACGCGCTATCTTCCAGAGTCCTTGAAAGGCTCGAAAAGTTTTTGGACAATCCCGACTCCTGTCCGCATGGACATCCCATTCCCACCGCCGAGGGACATGTCAGTTTGATCGAGGCTACTCCACTTGGGGATCATGAGCCTGGAGCCAGCCTGCTTATCTCAAGGGTAACCGAGGAGGATGAGGCCATGTTGGCCTACCTCGGGTCGATGAATATGTATCCGGGTAGCCAGGTACTCATCCGCGAGGTAGCACCTTTCTTTGGACCTATCACAATAGAGGTAGATGGTGTAACTCATGTCATCGGACGGGAAGTGGCCAACAGTGTGTTTGTGGTTAAATATTAGCGCAATCTGCAACAGCTAGACGAAAGCGAAGCGCATGCGTGACACAAAACTTGTCAGGTCTTTTGGAGTTCGGACGCTGATGCTGATGATTTTGATGGTCAGTGCTTTAGGGTTGGCGCTGTCCTGGCGAGTCGAGCAGGTTT